>NZ_JBSGJD010000044.1:0-46074 GCF_053605405.1 Amycolatopsis sp. NPDC003861 | reverse complement strand
AACTCTCTTTCCATACTCGACGCTCTTGCGATCTGCGGCCGGTCCGCACTCCTCCGGCGGCGACCGCGCGACCGGGCGTCGACGCGGCCGCCGTCGCCGCCCACCTGCGCGAAACCGAAACCGAGGAGCAGGGCGCCGCCTACCTCGACGCCCAGCGCCTCGACCGGGACAGCCTGCTCGCCGTCGCCACCGAGCTGCAGCTCACCCGGGTGGACCGCCTGAGCCAGAAGGAACTGAAACGCCGGATCCTCAAGCAGGCCATCGGCGCCCGGCGCAAGTTCGCCGGGCTGCGGAAGTGGTGACCGCCGACGGCCGCTCGATGCACCTGATCGACGGCCGCCGCGTCACCGTGCCGGACCTGCTGGAAGCCGGCCTGCTGGCGCCCGGGACGAAGCTCAAGTTCGAGCGCAAGCGCGTCGGCGCGACCTTCGACGCGACCGTCACCGCCACCGGCAAGATCCGGCTCGAGCCCGACGGCGAGGAGTTCCGCTCGCCCTCCCGCGCGGCGATGGTGGCCGCCGGGATGCGCGCGGTCGACGGGTGGCGGGCCTGGGTGGTGGTGGCCGAGCAGCGCCTGCTGGATTCGGTGCGCCAGGACTTCCTCGACCAGGCGATCTCGGCCACCGACCGGCAGAACGGGGACCAGCGCGTCCACGAGCGGTTGCGGCAGGCTCGCACCCGTGCCGACCAAGGCGATCCCGAGCGCATCACGGTCCGCGAGCTGCTGAAGCTGTGGGGCGTGACCGACCGCGGCGACCAGATCGGCCGGATCGAAGCGGGCCTGGCCAACCACGGATTGGTGACGTCCCCCGGCTTCCGCGCGGTCACCCTCGACACCGTCGTCACCCTGACGACGCCACCGGAGGAGCCCGAAGAACCGGCGGCTCCCGACGTCCTGCCGGCCACCGAAGACGACGAAGGCGGCGGCGACCTGGACGTCCGCCTGACGGTGGGCAACCTGAAGCCGGTCGAAGGCCTGGCGTTCGTCGGGCCCAACAGCTCGCTCGATGAAGCCATCACCACGATGCTCCTCAACGACTTCTCGCAGCTGGCCGTGCTGAGCGGCCCGCGCAACCCCCGCGGAGCCGTGACGTGGCGCTCGATCGTGCAGGCCATGCACAGCAAGCCCGGGGCGAGGCTCGCGGACGCGATCGTCCACGCCGAAGTCGTCGCCTACGACCGCGACCTGTTCGACGTCCTGCCCACCCTGCAGCAGCAGGAGTTCGTGCTGGTCACCGACGAGAGCCGGGCCGTGCAGGGCATCGTCACGACCTCCGACGTCGCCCGGCGCTACGGCGAGATGGCCACGCCGTTCTTCCAGCTGGGCGAGCTGGACCAGACGCTCCGCTGGATCATCCGGTGCGAACTGGACCTCCCGGCCGTCCGGCCCCTGTGCGGCCGCCCGGTCGACAGCTTCGACCACCTGACCTTCGGCGACTACCAGCGCATCCTGGAGAACAAGGACGCCTGGAACCGCATCGGCTGGCCCCTGGACCGGCCGGCGTTCATCGCCCGCCTGAACGAGATCCGGCAGATCCGCAACAGCGTCATGCACTTCCACCCGGACCCGATCTCCGAAGACACCGTCGAGAAGCTGCGGCACTTCAACAGCCTGCTGCACCGCTACCGCACCCGCGCCTAGGACGCCTCCCACCGGCCGGAAAGCCCAGTGGGTGGTACGGCGCGTCCTCCTCGAGCACGGCGGTCGCCTCGGGCAGCAGCCTCGCCCGGTCGAGCTCGGAAACCATCGGAGCACTCTCCTCCTCCGGCGGCTACCGCATCCGCGGATCCTCCGACGGATCGGCGTACATCGGCGGGCACCCGTGTTCGACGGCTTCGGGCCGCAGCTCGTAGTGCCACGGCTCGTTGCGGTAGATCTGGCACAGCCCGTACCGCGCACCGTGTTCGGCCAGCCACTTCCGAGCCGCGGGCGGCCCGACATCGACGGCCTGGCCCCGCACGTGGGCCGACCGGTCCGGGGTCGTCACCCAGCGGGCCGCGGCCGCTTCCGAGCCGTGCTTCGCGATCCCCTGACGCCGTAGCTGTTCCTGGTACGCCCAGGAACGCCAGCCGCCGTTGACGACGAACGACACGCCGTCGGCCGCGGCGGCCACCGCGGCCCGGCGGAGGGCGTCGAGCAGGCCGGGTTCGAGGTTCGCCACGGCCGGGGAGTCGTCGAAGACCGGCAGGCCGTCCGGGACGGCGCCGTGTCCCCGGCCGAGGGACGTGCGCTGGCTGGAGGTCATGGCCGTCAGTCAAGGCCGCGGGGTGTTGCCGGTACGTACGCGCTTTCCGATATGCGCCCGATAGGCACCCGCTCGTAGCATCGGCGGGGTGCGTGTCTTGATCGTCGAGGACGAGCCCTACCTGGCCGACGCCATCCGCGACGGCCTCCGGCTGGAGGCCATCGCGGCGGACACCGCCGGCGACGGCGACACCGCGTTGGAGCTGCTGAGCGTCAACACCTACGACATCGCCGTCCTCGACCGCGACATCCCCGGCCCGTCCGGCGACGAGGTCGCCCGGCACATCGTCGCCTCCGGCAGCGGCCTGCCGATCCTCATGCTCACCGCCGCCGACCGGCTCGACGACAAGGCCACCGGCTTCGGCCTCGGCGCCGACGACTACCTCACGAAGCCGTTCGAGCTCCGCGAACTCGTGCTCCGGCTCCGCGCCCTCGACCGCCGGCGCGCGCACAACCGGCCGCCGGTACACGAAATCGCCGGCCTGCGCCTGGACCCGTTCCGCCGCGAGGTCTACCGCGACGGCCGGTACGTGGCCCTGACGCGCAAGCAGTTCGCCGTGCTCGAAGTGCTCGTCGCCGCCGGGGGCGGGGTGATCAGCGCCGAAGAGCTGCTGGAGCGGGCCTGGGACGAGAACGCCGACCCGTTCACCAACGCCGTGCGCATCACGGTGTCCGTGCTGCGCAAGCGGCTCGGCGAACCCGGGATCATCGCGACCGTGCCCGGCGTCGGCTACCGCATCGACACCGGCGACGAGGACCGTGGCTAGGGAACCGGGGTTGAGCGCCCGCCTGAAGCTCACCCTCAGCTACGCCGGGTTCGTCATGCTGGCCGGCCTCCTGCTCCTGGGTGCCGTGCTGGCCTTCTACCTGTACTTCCTGCCCAACGGCTGGATCATCACCGAGGGCAACTTCTGGATCAACCGCGCACGCCTGGTGCGCGCGTTCGTCCCGTTCATGGCCGTCGTGATCGTCTTCCTGCTGGTGTTCGGGCTGCTGGGCGGCTGGGTCCTGGCCGGCCGGATGCTCGACCCGCTGACCCGCATCACCGACGCCACGCGCGTCGCCGCCACCGGCTCGCTCTCCCACCGCATCCGGCTGCCCGGCCGCGCCGACGAGTTCCGCGAGCTCGCCGACGCCTTCGACACCATGCTCGCGCGGCTCGAGACGCACGTCGCCGAGCAACGCCGGTTCGCCGCCAACGCCTCCCACGAGCTGCGCACGCCGCTGGCGATCACACAGAGCCTGCTCGACGTCGCCCGCAACGACCCCGAACGCACCACCGACGAGCTCGACGAACGCCTTCGCGTCGTCAACACCCGGGCGATCGAGCTCACCGAGGCCCTGCTGCTGCTCAGCCGCGCCGAGCAGCGGGCCTTCAGCCGCGACCGCGTCGACCTGTCCCTGGTCGCGGAGGAAGCCGCCGAAACGCTCCTGCCCCTCGCCGAGAAGCGGGGCGTCACCATCGAGACGTCCGGCGACGCCGCGCCCGCCCTCGGCTCACCGGCGCTCCTGCTGCAGCTGACGACGAACCTGGTGCACAACGCGATCGTCCACAACCTGCCCGAGCGCGGCGCGGTGTGGGTCACGACCGGCGCCGAGCCGGGGACGGTGGTGCTCACCGTGGAAAACACCGGCGACCACCTCCCGCGGCCCCTGGTGGCCACCCTCGCCGAGCCCTTCCAGCGCGGCACCGAGCGCATCCGCACCGACCAGGCGGGCGTCGGCCTCGGCCTGGCCATCGTCAAGAGCATCACCCAGGCCCACGACGGAACGCTCACGCTGGTCCCGCGACCGGCGGGCGGCCTCCGCGTCACCGTCCGGCTGCCCGATCACGCGACGGGGAAGTCGAAATAGGTGTCCAGGTAGGGCTCGTCCTTCAGGCCGTAGTGCCACCATTCGCGCTCGTACGCGGCAAACCCGCAACCCTCCATGATGGACCGCAGGCAGGCGCGGTTCGCGGCTTCGGCCTGCGGGATCCCCCGGGCGTCGTGGTGCGAGATCGCGTCCATCAGGTCGTGGCCACCGCCCATGGACGCGAGCTCGCCGGTGTCGAGGTGGTAGAGCGTCAGATCCACGGTGCTGCCCCGGCTGTGCCCCGACTTGGCGGCCACGTACCCCTTGGCGAACATCGCGCGCCGGTCGATGTTCGGGTAGTGCCACAGCTTCGTGCGGCCGTCCTCGGGTTCGTCCACCCAGCGCAGGAAGCGGTCGACGGCGCGTTGCGGGCGGTAGCCGTCCCACAGCACCAGGCCGAAACCGAAGGACGCGGCCTTCTCCTGCGCTTCGCCGAGGGCAGCGCACAAGGTCTTCGTGCCGACGATCCGGTTGACCAGGTAGCCGTCCACCGGCTTGCCGGTGAAGTTGTCCCAGGTGGCGTACTTGGCGTCCCAGCGGATGCCGGGTACCACCTCGTCCACGAAGGCGAAGTCGTCGTTCATCGGGCGGTCCCGGCGACGATCCGGTCGATCAGGTCCGGGAGCGGCACCCCGGCGGCGGCCATCATCCGCGGGTAACGGCTGTAGGACGTCAGGCCGGGCAAGGTGTTGACCTCGTTGAGGACCACCGTGCCGTCGTCGGTGAGGAACATGTCCACCCGGGCCAGTCCCCCGCAGCCCAACGCGCGGTAGATGGCTTTCGCCGTCTCCTGGACGCGGGCGCGGGTTTCCGCCGGGATGTCGGCGGGCACGACGGGCGTCGAGTTCTCGGAGCCGCTTTCGGGTGCGTCCTCCTGGTGGATCCGGAAAAAGCCGTGGGAAAGGGCGATCCGATCCACCTCCGCGGCGAAGAGCTCCGAGCCGCGGCCCAGGATCGCGCACCCGACCTCGCTGCCGGCCACGGCCTCCTCGATCAGCACCTTCGAGTCGTACTGCGCCGCGGTCGCGATGGCCGCCGCCAGCTCGTCCGCACCGGACACCTTGCTGACGCCGAAGGAGGAGCCGGAACGGGCCGGCTTCACGAAAACGGGATAGGTGAGCCCGTCGACGTCCTCGCCCGCCTGAACGGTCCGGAAGTTCGGCGTGGCGATGCCCGCGCTCCGGGCGACGACGTAGGCGAGTGATTTGTCCATGCACAGAGCCGAACTCTGGACGTCGCAGCCGGCGTAGGGAAGGCCGGAGAGTTCCAGCAGACCCTGGATCGCCCCGTCCTCGCCGAGCTTGCCGTGCAGCACGGGCAGCACCACGTCCAGCTCGATCGTCTCGTACTTCCCGTCTTCCAGGACGAGCAGCCCGGGAACGCTCCGGTCCGGCGACAGAACGACGGTCCGCCCGTCTTCCCAGCCCGCTTCCGGTCCGTCACAGAGCTTCCAGGCCCCGGTCTTCGTGATCCCGACCCAGCTCGGTGCGTACTTCCCGGTGTCGAGGTGTTTCGCGACCTCTTGCGCGGACTTGACCGAGACGGGGTGTTCTTCGGAACCGCCCCCGAAGATGATCCCGAGCCTAACCTTGGCCATGCCGTTCCCCGCTTTCGAATTTCAGGCAGTTGACGATGGAGTTTTCGACGGTGTCGCGCAGCGCGTGGTCCGTGTAATAGGCGGTGTGCGGGCTGACGAGCACGTTCGGCAGTTTCTGCAGCCGCACCAGCAGGTCGCTCTCGACGGGCCGCCCCCGCCAGTCGGCGTAGAAGACGCCTTCTTCTCCTTCGAGGACATCGAGTGCGGCCCCGCCCAGCCGGCCGGTTTCCAGCGCCTCGACGAGGGCTCCGGTATCGAGAAGCGGCCCTCGCCCGGTGTTGACGACGAACGCACCGGGCTTCATCAGCTCGAGCCGCCCCCGGTCCAGGAGGTGACGCGTACCGGCGTCGAGTGGCGTGTGGAGGGTGACGATGTCGCTCGACCGCAGCAGTTCTTCGAGCGGCAGGTAGTCGACGTCCGCGTGCGGCCGGCTGTCGTACGCCACCACCCGGGCGCCGAACCCGCGCAGCCGCCGGACGACCGCGGCGCCGATCCGTCCGGTCCCGATCACCCCGACGGTCAGATCGCGCAGTTCCTTTCCCCGCACGTCGTTCAACCGGTAGTCGTGCTCGCCGGCCCGCCGGATGACGGACCGGGCGTCCCGCGACAGCATGAGCATGAGCATGAGCGTGTAGTCGGCCACGCTGTCCGGCGAATAGGCGACGTTCCCCACGGAAATGCCGACGCTGTGCGCGTACCCGACATCGACGTGGTCGTAGCCGATGCTCCTCGTGGAGAGGTAGGAGACGCCGATCCGGCTGAGCGCACGAAGAGTCCGGTCGTCGACCGGCGACTTGTGGCCGACGCTGACGCACCGGCGGCCGGCGGCGAGCCCGACGTTGGCCTCGCACAGGGCAGCGTCCGTGATGGTCGGCGTCACCCCGAAGCGCGGCGCCAGCTCCCGGAACAGCAGGGCCTCATCGGGTGCACACCCATAGATCGTCATCCCGAGTGCCGGTTCGCTCATGCCGACCAGTCAAGGGAAGACGGCGTTGCCGGCACGTATGCGCTTTTGGATACACCGAAGATAAGTTACCGTCTGGTAAGTACCCCCGAGGGGAGATCATGGCCTGCCGCCGCTGGGCCGCCGCCGCCGGTCAAGCGGGATCGCCCCAGCCGTGCCCGGCAACTCGGCGACTACACCCCGCTGTCCAGCTAGTGCTCTGTCCATGAACGTTGGCCGGTTTGGTGACACGCCGGTCGGCGTTTGGGGCTGGTGATCGGCTTGCGGCCAGGGTGGGTGGATGGCACGAAATCAGTTTCCAGCGCACCAAGACCTGGAAGGAGTCCAACGACCCGGACCGGGACGCGAAGCTGGCCAGGATCGAGCACGTCACCAGCAAGTTCCCGGAGCGGGTCCGTGGGCGATGACACCCTCTGGGGCGTCGTGCGCAGGAAGAAGTCCGCCGCGCACACCCTGGCCGCACTCAAATCAATCCGCGCCGCGCGTCCGGACGGGGCACCGATCTACATCATCCTGGACAACCTCTCCGCCCACCGCGGCAACGCGATTCGCACCTGGGCGGCACGTAACAAGGTCGAACTCTGCTTTACCCCGACCTACTCGTCCTGGGCCAACCCCATCGAGGCGCACTTCGGGCCGCTACGCGCCTTTGTCATCGCCGGTTCCGACCATCCCAATGACCCGGTGCTGGCCCGCAGGCTGCACGACTACCTGCGCTGGCGCAACGCCAACGCCCGGCACCCCGATGTGCTCTCCGCGCAACGTCGTGGACGCGCACGCATCCGCAGTGAGAAGGGCATCCGCTGGGGCGGACAACCCCTCACCACCGCCGCCTGACCGACCCGGCGAACCTATCTGGACAGAGCACTAGCCCGGGTGCTTCGAGACACGTTGTCCCGTGACCGGTCCGTCCGAAGCAGACATGGCGCGACGGAGGCTTGCCGGGCGCATGTCGGTCCATACCTCGTCGATGTGGGACAGGCACTCCTCCTTCGTGCCGGTGAACCCGGTCGCGGTCCAGCCGGGCGGGCCTTCGCGGTCCGCCGGCCAGATCGAGTACTGCTCCTCGTCGTTGACGACCACCCGGTACGTCACTGCGGCTCCTCGGTGTCGGTGATGATGTTGTCCAGCACGGCTTCGAAGTTGGCGAGCACGTGCGCCACGAAGCGGTCGTCGTACCGCCCTCGGTCGAACACGGCTTCGAGGCGCATCCGGTCGCCCGGTGTGACCACCAGGGTGAACGGGTAGTTCGTCCACGTCTTCGCGGATACCGCGGTGGCGCCCGCCGGCGCGAGTCGTTCGCGGACCGACTTGCGCACCGGATAGTTCTCGACCACCAGGATGGTCTCGAACAGCGGCACATTGCCCGGCACCTCGCTCCAGCCGTGCACCCGCACCAGCGGTGTGTGGTCCGACGGCAGCTCCGCCTGGTGGCGCTGGTTGTCCTGCAGCCACGTCACCAGGTCCCCGTCCGCCGGGATGGTGACCCGCACCGGCAGCGTGTTGATGAACATCCCGAGCATGCGGGTGTTGTCCGGTTCCGTTGACCGGCCGCTGCGCGTCACGCCGAAGACGACGTCCGGGGTGCCCGCGTACCGGGACAAGACCAGACCCCACGCCGCCTGCAGCACCGTGTTCGCGGTGACCCGGTGTGTCCTCGTGAACCCGGTCAGCCGGTCACCGAGGTCGAGCAGGCGCTCGCACTGCGCGTGCCCCGACCCGCCGGACGCGCGCGACGGCAGTGGGGTCGGCTCGCGGAAGCCCGCCAGGGACCGCTGCCAGAACGGGCGGGCCCGCTCGTGGTCCTGCGCACGGAGCCACGCGATGTGCGCCGACCAGGACGGCGCCGGGTCGTGCGGTGGCGGTGCGCCGGCGCGGAGCGCGTCGTACACGGCGAGGTACTCGTCGACCAGCGCGACGAGGCTCCAGCCGTCCAGCACGAGGTGATGGCTGGTCAACGCCACCACCCAGTCCCCGTCTGCGAGGTCGACCATGGTCAGCCGGACCAGCGGCGCCTCGAACGGGTCGAAGCCCCGGATGCGGTCGGTCAGCAACAGCTCCTCGAGCCGTTTGCGGTGGGTGTCCGGCGGCCAGGCGGTGCCGAGGACGACGTCGGCGGCCGGTGTGGCGTGCCGGTCCACCACCTGCCACGGTTCTTGCCGGTCGTCGAGCACGAAACGGGTGCGCAGCACCGGGTGGCGGCGCGCCAGCTCCGCCCACGCCGCGGTGCACGTGTCCGGGTCGAGCCCCTCCTGCGGCCACACCGTCTGGCTGACGTACAGACCGCTGCCCGGTTCGGCGAGTACGTGGAAGAGCATGCCTTCCTGGGTCGGTGCCAGCGGGTACGCGTCCGCCGCGGCCGGGTCGCGGCGCAGGATCGCCGCACGCCGGGCGGCCCAGTCCGGCGGTATGACGACCGGCGCCTCGACCGGTGTGGCGACCGCGGCGAGCTCGGCGATCGTCTGGTGGGCGAAGAACTGCCGCGGGGTCAGGTGCAGCCCGGCGCTCGCCGCCCGCGCGACGATCTGGATGGCGCGGATCGAGTCGCCGCCGAGCGCGAAGTAGTTGGCGTCCGCCGCCGGTGCCGGCACGTCGAGCACCTGCGCCCAGACGGCCGCCAGGACCCGTTCCGCCTCCGTTTCCGGCGCCCGCCCGCCTGCCATCGCGGGCTCCGGTGGGGCCGGCAGCGCGCGCCGGGCGAGCTTCCCCGTCGGTGTCGTGGGCAGCTCGGTCAGCGGCACGTATGCCGACGGCACGAGCGCGTGCGGCAGCGACTCGGCGAGGAACGCGCGCAGCACGACCGGTTCCGCGACCGCCGCCACGGCGGGGTCCGCGACCACGTACGCCACCAGCACCCCGTGCACCGCGACGGCCGCCCGGCCGACGGTCGGGTGCGCCCGCAGCGCCGCCTCCACGTCAGCCGGGTCGAAGCGGACGCCGTTGACCTTGAGCTGGTCGTCGGACCGCCCGAGGTACTGCAGGGTGCCGTCGGGCAGGTGCCTGGCCCGGTCGCCGGTGCGGTAGAGGCGTTGCCCCGGCAGCGTCGGGTGGGGCACGAACCGGTCCGCGGTCAGCGTCGGGTTGCCGTGGTAGCCGCGGGCCAGGCCGGCGCCACCGACGTAGACGTGGCCGGGCAGGCCGGTGCCCACCGGGATCATCTCGTCGTCGAGCAACTCGACCCACGTGCCGTCGATCGGCCGGCCGACGGGCACGTGGCGGTGCACCGCGGGCGCCCGGACCTCGTGTGCGGTGGTCGTCATCGTCGTCTCGCTGGGGCCGTACATGTTGACCACGCGCGCCGAGGGCGCGACCACGGCGAGGTCGAGTACGTCACCCGCGTGCAGCGGCTCGCCGCTGACCAGGACGGTGCGCAGCGCCGGCAGCGTGACCCTGCGCCGGACGAGGTGGCCGGTGAGCACCCGCAGGACCGACGGGACGACGGACGCGACCACGCTCACCGGTTCGGCTGCGAGCACGTCGACGGCCGTGTCCAGATCGGCCACCCCGTCGGTCAGCAGCGCGATCCGCGCGCCGACCGTCAGCGGGAACACGAGGTCGCGCAGGCTCGCGTCGAACGAGACGGTCGTCATCGCCGCCACGGTGTCACCAGGGCCCGCGTACTCGCGCCGCCGCATATCCGCGAGATAGTTCGCCACGCCGCGGCGCGTGCCCGCGATCCCCTTGGCCGCCCCGGTCGAGCCGGAGGTGTGCACGACGTAGGCCAGGCTGTCCGGCTCGGCCCGGGGGAACTCCGCGATCCGGTCGACCGGCCGGTCGCTTGCCTGGACCACCGGGCCCGCGAACCCCGGCAGAGGTTTCTTCGTCAGCAACACGCCGGGGCGGGTGTCGTCGAGGATTCCGGCCAGCCGAGCAGGCGGGTGCTCCGGGTCGAGCGGCACGAACCCCGCCCCGGCCCGCCACACCGCCATCAGGGCGACGACCAGGTCCGCGTCCCGGCCGAGGTGGACGGCGACGAGCGTCTCCGGTCCCGCACCGGCCCCCACGAGCCGGGTGGCGAGGCGGTCGACGCGGGCGCCGAGCTCGGCGTACGTGACGTCGGTCCCGGCGGCACGCACCGCGACCCGGTCCGGCCGGGCAGCGATCTGCCGGGCCACCGGCTCCCACGGGTCGGCCACCGCGGGGGTGACCCGTCGCGGGACCGGTGCCGGGGTGAGCGGCACGCGCATCACCGGGCGGTCCGGTTCGGCGGCGACGAGGTCGAGCAGCCGCAGCCAGTGCGCCACGAACGTCTCCGCCCAGGCCTGGTCGACGACGTCTCTGTCGAACTCGAGCGTCCCGGTCAGGCCGCCGGCGTGCTCGGTCACCGCGAGCCGCAAGTCACACTTGACCCCGCCCACCGGGACCGGCACCGAGCGCGCGGCAAGGCCGGGCACGGCGAAGGCGGCCGCTGGATCGCTCTCCACGACGAACTGCGCCTGCACGATGGGATGCCGGGTGAGGTCGCGGTCCGGCGCCAGCGCCTCGACGAGACGCTCGAACGGCACGTCCTGGTGCGCGTAGGCGCCGAGCGCGGTCTCCGCCACCCGATCGAGCAGCTGCCGGAAACTCGGGTCGCCGGACACCGAGGTGCGAAACACGACCGTGTTGACGAACAGCCCGGCCAGCGGCTCGAAGTCGACGTGGTCCCGCCCGGAGACGGGGGAACCGACCAGCACGTCGTCCCGGCCGGTGTACCGGGCGAGCAGTGCCTGGTAGCCGGCCAGCAGCACCATGAACAACGTGGCCTGCCCGGCCCTGGCGAGCTCGCGCAGCCGGGCACACAGGATGCCGTCGACGGTGAACGAGACCCGGCCGCCGTGGAAGTCCTGCACCGCCGGGCGCACCAGGTCACTCGGCAGGTCGAGCACGAGCTCCGCACCATCCAAAGTGGATTTCCAGTACGAGAGCCCGGCGTCGAGGCGAACGCCGGTGAGCCGCTCTCGTTGCCAGGCGGCGAAGTCGGCGTACTGCATGGCGGGCACGGGCAGTTCCGCACCCGCGTAGATCGAGCCGAGGTCGCGAGCGAGCACGTCCAACGACATCCCGTCGGCGACGATGTGGTGCACCACGACGACCAGAACGTGCTCGTCCGCGCCGACCCGCAAGACCCGGGCCCGCACCAGCGGGTACGTCGCCAGGTCGAACGGCCGCGCGGTCTCCTCGGCCAGCGCGGCGGCCACCTCGTCCGGTGCGACATCGTCGACCGCCATCCTCGCCGCCCCGGGCGGGTGCACCCGGGCGTACGGCACACCGTTCTCGGCGTGGAAGGTCGTTCGCAGCGTCTCGTGGCGGGCGAGCAACCCGGTGACTGCCTCGCGCAGCACGTCGACGTCGAGAGGCCCGGACAGGTGCAGGGCCAGTGCCAGGTTGTAGGTGCCTGCCTGGTCTCCCACCTGCTCGACGAACCACAGCTGCTCCTGCGCGAACGACAGCGGCAGCGGCCGTCCGTCACGCGGCAGCGGCCGCGGTTCGTCCGCCGCGTCCCGCCCCCGGGTGGAGATCAGGTCGGCGAGACCCGCGACCGTGCCGGCACGCACCAGGTCGGCGAACGTGAGCCGGACGCCCAGCTGCCGCGCGATCCTGGTGACGACCCGGATCCCCGCGAGCGAGTGCCCGCCGACGTCGAGGAAGTGGTCGGTCACGCCGACCCCGTCGGCACCCAATACCGCCGACCAGATCCCGGCGAGCCGCCGTTCGAGGTCGTTCGACGGCGCGACGTGGTCCTCGGCCCGCTCCGGGCCGGGCGCGGGGAGCGCGGCTCGGTCGACCTTTCCCGCGGGGTTGAGCGGAAAACGCGGCAACGTCACGTAGTACCGCGGCACGACCATGGCGGGCAGCGAGTCCGCGAGGTGCTCGCGCAGCTCCCGCGCGCCCGGTCCCGGCGTGCCGGGACCGGGCACCACGTAGGCGACGAGCCGTCCGTCGCGCTGGTGGACCACGGCGGCCGCGACCCCCGGGTGGCCGGTGAGCACCGCCTCGATCTCGCCCGCCTCGACCCGGACTCCGTTGACCTTGATCTGGTTGTCCAGCCTCCCGAGGTAGTCGAGCTGCCCGTCCGGACGCTCGCGGACCAGGTCACCGGTCCGGTACAGGCGTCCGCCGGGCACGGTCGGATCGGGCACGAACCGGGCTGCGGTCAGGCCAGGTCTGCGGAAGTAGCCCCGGCCCACCGCGACGCCCCCGATGTGCAGCTCACCCGGTGTGCCGGGCGGGACCGGGCGCAGGTGCTCGTCGAGCACGTGCAGCGTGTTGCCGGGCACAGCGACCCCGATCGGCACGGGTGACTCGCCGCCCCGGCACCGGGCGAACGTCGAGGAGATCGTGGTCTCGGTCGGCCCGTAGAGGTTGTAGAACTCGACGTCGAGGGCCGCCGCCACCCGGTCGGCCAGGGCGGCGGGCAGCGCCTCGCCGCCCGCCACCAGCCAGCGCAGGCTCGCGCACGAGGCCGGGTCGGCCTCGTCGAGGAACAGGTGCAGCAGCGACGGCACGAACTGCGCGACCGTGACTCGTTCCCTGGCGATCAACGCGGACAGGTAGTCGGGCTCGCGGTGCCCGTCCTGCTTCGGCACGACGAGCCGGGCGCCGGTGGTCAACGGGAGGAACAGCTCCCACACGGACGGGTCGAAGCTGATCGCGGTGCGCAGCAGCACGGCATCGCCGGCGCCGACCGGCAGCAGATCCCTGGTCCACGCAAGGTAGTTGGCCACCGACCGGTGGTCGAGCATCGTGGCCTTCGGCCGCCCGGTCGAGCCCGACGTGTAGATGACGTAAGCGAGGTTGTCCGGCGCGGTACGGACGCGCAGGTCGATCCGGGCTCCGGCCAGGACCGTGCCGCGGTCCCGGTCGAGGCACACCAGCTCGGGCCGGTGCTCGTTGTCGTCGAGCAGCGCTCCCGCCCGGCCGGTGGTGTCGGTGACCAGCACCGCCGGGGTGGCGTCGGCGACCATGTACCGCAGCCGCTCGCGCGGGTAGTCCGGGTCGAGCGGCACATACGCCCCACCCGCCTGCCAGATCGCGACGAGCGTGACGATCAGGTCGATGCCGCGCGGCAGGCACACGCCGACCACCGTCTCCGCGCCGACGCCGAGCTCGCGCAGCCGGGCCGCGAACCGCGCGGCCCGGTCATCGAGCTCGCTAAAGGTGAGGTGGGTGCCTTCGAACGTCACCGCCGTCGCGTCCGGTGCACGGTGGCACTGCTCCTCGATGAGATCCGGGGTCGGGCGAAGGTCCATCTCACGTCTCCGATGCGGGGCGTTTGACGTTGCCGCCGCTGATGACCAGCACCGTGCCGGTGCCGGCGGGAACCGCTCTGTCGAGCAGCGCAGCGAGCGGCAGCGCCGCGGTCGGTTCGGCCGGCACGTCTGCCATGGCGTGCCACGCGGTGCGGATGCTGTCCTCGGAGACGGTGACGATGTCGTCGACCAGCCCCCTGCCGACAACGACCTCGAACGGCCGTTCGCCGAGGCTCGCCACCCGGGCCCCGTCGGCGATGGTGTCGGCCTCGCCGTGGAGCCGGTGCAGCCGGCCGGTGCGCAGGCTGGCCGCGGCGTCCGCGGCCCGTTCCGGCTCCACCCCGATGACCGCGACGTGCGGGGCGCGGGATTTGACCGCGAGAGCGGTACCGCCGAGCAGGCCGCCACCGCCGACCGGCACCACGACGGTCGCGAGATCCCGGACCGCGGCCATGATCTCCTCGGCGACTGTGGCCTGACCATGGATGACGTCCCAGTCGTCGGAAGAGTGCACGAACGGCCAGCCGCGTTCGGCGGCGATCGCGCGGGCCAGCCCGTCGCGGTTGCCGAAGGTGACGCCGTGGGTGATCACCTCGGCGCCGAGGTCGCGGACGGCAGCGAGCTTCGTGGGCAGCACGTTCTCCGGTGCCACGACCGTCACCGCGATGCCCAGCGCCCGCCCGGCGGTGGCCACCGCCCTGGCGTGGTTGCCGGAGCTGGGGGCGACCACACCCGCGGGGTGACCGGGCAGCCGCAACAGCGCGTTGTACGCACCGCGCATCTTGAACGACCCCGACACCTGCATCGACTCGAGCTTGAGCCGGGTCCCGCAGGGCAGCGCGTGCAGCGGCGTGTGCCGGATGCGGAACCGCAGCCGCCGGGCCGCCTCCTCGATGGCCGTGCGGTGGGCGCCCAGGTACTCCGCCAGCGGCATCATTTCGTCGCGGGCGAGCGTCATGACGGCTGTCCCGCCAGGCCTGGGACGATCCGGGTGCCGCGGACTGGTGAGAACGCCAGGAACAGGGCGGGGAGCAGGAGTCCGGCGCCCGCGACCGCGATCGCCCCGCGCAGCCCGAACAGCTCCGCGAGCAGCCCGCTCACCACCGCGGTGACCGGGGTGGCCGCCCAGGCGACCCAGCGGAACGTCGCGTTCACCCGCCCCAGCAGGTGGTCGGGTGTCATGATCTGCCGCGCGCTGACCAGGCTGATGCTGTAGGTCTGCACCCCCGCGCTCACCGTGAAGGTCGACAGGATCAGCAACCCCAGGCTCCACCAGCTGTTGTCCGGCACCAGCGGGACGATCAGCACCGGCCCGCCCGCGACGAACGCCGCCCAGGTCACCGTGGTGCCGAGGCCGGCTCGGTCGTTGACCTTGCGCACGACGAACGAGCCGACCAGCGCCCCCGGCCCGGCCGCGGCCAGGATCAGCCCGAGGCTCCCGGCCGAGAAACCGAGGTCCTCCAGCACGAACAGGGCGAGGATCGGGGTGCGGATGTAGAAGAAGGCGTTCATGATCCCGGACGAGATCGCCATCGGGCGCAGCAGCCGGTCGCCGAACACGGTCGACAGGCCTTCGCGGATGTCCCGCCAGACCGAGGCCGCCGAGGGCGCCGCGGTCGTTTCCGCCGCCCCCGCCCGCTTCGGCACGGCGAGGGTGACGATCAACCCGGCTGCCGCGAGGTAGCAGACCGCGTCGATGGCGACGGTGTTGGCGGCGCCGAGCAACTCCACCAGGAACCCGGCGATCGACGGACCGACGATCATCGCGGCGGAACGGGTGAGTTCCAGCTTGCTGTTGGCGTCCACCAGCTCGCGCCCGCTCACCAGCGCGGGCAGCAGCGAGGGCGACACCACACTGAACGCCACGTGCAGCGTGCTGACCAGGAAGTACCCGACGATCAGCCACGGCATGGAGAGCAGGCCGAGTAGCGCCGCGACCGGCAGCGAACCGAGCAGCACCGCGCGGCCGGTGTAGGTCGCGACCAGCATCCGGCGGCGGTCGACCCGGTCGGCGAGCACCCCGAAGAACGGCCATGCGAACGCCATGGGTGCCATGCCGATGCCGACGAACAGCCCCATCTCGGTGGCCGTCGCGTCGAGCTGGATCACCGCGACCAGTGGCAACGCCACCAGCGAGAGGTGATAGCCGAACTCGGAGATCGTCTGTCCCGTCCACAGGCGCACGAACGGGCCGTTACGCAGCAAGGTCATCGCCATCCGCCTCGGTCGCTGTCACCATCGTGTCCAGGAGCGACCCGGCCCGGCCCGGGTCGAACAGCTCCTGGTCGTAGATCAGGTCGAGGAACACACCTCCCGGCCGGTCGTGCGCGAACAGCGTGATCGGGTAGCGGGCCCAGACCTCGTTCAGGCCGGTGTGCTCGATCTCCAGTCCGGCAACCTCGACGGCGCGGTGCGGGAAGTCCTGCATGTTGAACAGCGCCTGCGCGAGCGGCGCGTGGCTCGCGGCCTGGTCGGGCGCCAGCTCGTCGAGCAGGAGTTCCAACGGCAGGTGGCGGTGGGAATGGGCGTCGAGCACCCGGCCCCGCGTGCGGTCGACCAGCGTGGCGAAGTCCGGCCGGCCGGTCAGATCGGCCCGCAGCACCACCATGTTCGCGACGTACCCCACGATCGCGTCGAGCTCCGGGCGGTCGCGATTGGCCATGGGCACCGCGACCGTGAAGTCGTCCCGGCCGAACCGGGTGCCGAGCGCGGCCTGGAACGCCGCCATGAGCACCATGAACGGTGTCGCCCGCAGCCGGCGGCACAGCTCGTGGACCCGGGCGCTCTGCGCGGCGGTGAGGGTGCGGGTCACCCTGCCACGGGCCGGCCGGGCGGGCCCGGTGAGCCGCGGGTAGTCCGGTGGCAGCTCGAACAGCGCGCCGGCCCCGGCGAGTTCGCGACGCCAGTGGTCGAGTTCGGCCGCGACGAACTCGTGGGTGAGATATGTCCGCTGCCACGCGGCGAAGTCCGCGTACCGCGCGACCGACGGAAGCTCCACAGTGGACTGGTACAGCGCGGTGAGGTCGCGGAGAACCAGGCCGACCGACCACCCGTCGGCGACGAGGTGATGGATGACCACGCACAGGACGTGGTCCCGCGGGCCCTGCCGCAGCAGCGTCGCACGCAGCAATGGCCCGGCCGCCAGGTCGAACGGCCGCCCGGTCCGCGCCGCGACCGCACCTGCCAGGTCGGCGGGAGCCACGTCGACCACCTCGAGCGGCACCGGCGCGGGCGGCCGGAGCTGCGGGCCGTGCGCGGGGAAGACCGTCCGCAGCGCGTCGTGCCGTGCGACGAGCCCGGTGAGGGCCGTCGCCAGCGCGTCCTGGTCGAGCTCGCCGCGCAGCCGCCGGACGATCGGCACGTTGTAGCACGCATACCGCCCGGAACTCCGTTCCAGGGACCACAGCCGACGCTGCGCGGCGGTCAGCACCGGCTCGCCCGAAGCCGGCACGAGTTCGGGCAGCGGGTCGGCTTCCGCGTCACGGACCCGCGTCGCGAGCTCCGCGACAGTCGGGCTCTCGAACAACGCACGCACGGGCAGCAGCACGCCCAGCGACTCCCGTAGCCCGGCGACGGTCCGTGCGGCGAGCAGCGAATGTCCGCCGAGGGTGAAGAAGTCCTGGTGCACCCCGACTTCCGGCACGTCGAGGACGTCGCGCCAAACGCGGGCTATCAGCTCCTCGACACCGTCGCGCGGGTGCTGGTCGGTCACCGCCTCCGCCGCGGGTCCGGGGAGCGCATCGCGGCGGATCTTCCCGGTCGTGGTGCGCGGGAGCCGGTCGAGCGGGACGAAACCGGCCGGGAGGTGGGTGGTGGGCAGCCGGTCGGCCAGATCGGCGCGGATACGCTGGGGCGTGGGCAAAGTGCCCGCCGGCACCACGCACGCCACCAGCCTGCCGCCGGGTGCGTGCACCGCGGCCTCGGCGATCGCGGGGTGCGCGCACAGCGCTGCCTCGATCTCGCTCGGGTCGATGCGCACCCCGTTGACCTTGAGCTGGTGGTCGGTGCGCCCGAGGTACTGCAGAGTCCCGTCAGGCAGGTACCGGGCGCGGTCACCGGTGTCGTACAACCGTTCCCCGGCCCTGGTGGGGTGGGGAACGAACCGCTCGGCGGTGCGCCCCGGCTGCCGGTGGTAGCCGCGTGCGAGGCCCGCGCCACCGATGAAGACGCGGCCCGGCATGCCGATCCCCACCGGGCGCAACCGTTCGTCGAGCACCTCGACCCGGGTGTTGCCGATCGCCGTGCCCACCGGGATCCGGTCGGTCGCGCCGGGCCGGACGCGGTGGCGGGTGGTGGTCATGGTCGTTTCGCTGGGCCCGTACATGTTGTAGACGGCCGCATTCGGCGCGACGGCCGCCACCGCGGCCACGTCCTCGGGGTGCAGCGGCTCACCGGAGACCAGCACGGTCCGCAGATCCGGCCACTGCCTCCCGCGTGTGGTGAGCATGCGCAGCAGCGACGGCACGACGGCGGGCACGACCGTCGTCTCGGCGATGGCGCCGGCAACCGCGTCGAGATCGGCCGCACCGCCCGGCACGAGGACGACGCGTGCGCCGACGGCGAGCGGGAGCAGCAGGTCGCGCAGCGACGCGTCGAAGGACACGGTGGTCAACGCCGTCACCGTGTCGGCAGCGGTGACGAGACCGGCCCGGCTCAGATCGGCCAGGTAGTTGGCGACTCCGCGGTGGGTGCCGGAGATGCCCTTCGGGGTGCCGGTCGTACCGGAGGTGTAGACGACGTACGCGCGGCCGTCCGGGTGGACGAGCCGCGGCGGCGGCTCGGGCCCGTCCTCGAGCGGGGGCAGTTCGGTGAGCTCGAGGTCGGGCCGTGCGTCGGCGAGCACGTCCGCGGCCCGCCGGGGCGGCAGCTCCGGATCCACTGCGACGAAGCCCGCTCCGGTGCGCCAGACGGCGAGGAGGGCGACGACGAGGTCGACGCCGCGCGGCAGCCGCACCGCGATGAGCCGTTCGGGTCCGGCGCCCAATGCCGTGAGCCGGCCCGCCAGCCGGGCGGCCCGGCGGTCCAGATCCCGGTACGTCACGACCTCGTCCCCGCACACCACCGCGTCCGCGTCCGGGTGCAGCGCCGCCCGCGCGGCGACCAGCGCGGCCACTCCGGTGTCGGGGACCGGTGTGGCGGTGTCGCCCGCGCGGTCGAGCAGGGCCTGTCCCGCCGCGGTCAGCAGCGACACGTCGGCGTGCGGTGCGGACGGGTCGGCGACCATGGCGGCCAGGATGGTGCGCCATCCCTCGACGAGGACGTCCGCCTCCGCACCGGCGAACACGTCGGTGGCGAACCGGAGGCCGCAGTCGAACCGGTCGCCCGAGTCGGTGGCGACCAGGGTCAGGTCGTTCTTGACCGTGTCGTTGGACACGCCGACCGGCAACACCTCGGCCCACGTCTCGCCGGCCGGGCGGGGCGTGTGCAGCTCGAACATGACCTGGTGGAACGGCTGGTGGGCGAGGTCCCGGTGCGGCGCCGCCGCCTCGACGACCTTCTCGAACGGCACGTCCTGGTGCTCGTAGGCGGCGACTGCCGCGTCCAGCACGACCGTCAGCGCGTCCGCGAAGGTCGTGGCGCCGGACAGATCGGCGCGCAGCGCGACGGTGTTGACGAAGAAGCCGGGCACGTCCTCCAGTTCCGAGGTCGCACGCCCGGCCACCGGCGTGCCGACCACGAGGTCGTCCTTGCCGCCGAACCGGGCGAGCAGCAGCGTGAACCCGGTCAGCAGCACCATGAACGGCGTCGCGCCGTGCGCCATGGCCACCGCACGCACCGCCGAGGTGAGGCCGGCGTCGAGCGTGAACCGCCGGATGCCGCCGCGGTAGGTCGGCACGGGTGGCCGGACGCCGGTGCCCGGCAGGTCGAGGATCGCGGGTGCCCCGTCCAGTACGGACCGCCAGTGGTCGAGCTCGCGGTCCAGCCGCTCGCCCGCCATCCGGTCCCGCTGCCACGCGGCGTAGTCGGCGTACTGGAGCGCGGGCTCGGCGAGCGTGCGCCCGTGGTACAGCCCGGCCAGCTCGTCGACGAGCAGCCCGAGCGACCAGCCGTCGGTGACGATGTGGTGCATCGTCAGCACCAGCACCGGCCGACCGGCCCGCAGCAGCAACTCGGCCCGCAGCAACGGTCCGGTGGCGAGATCGAACGGGAGCCGTGCCTGGGTGTCGGCCGCGGCCCGGACCGCGCCGTCCTGGTCCGCGTGCGCCGTCAGGTCCACCTCCGGAAGTGGCACCGGCTCGGCGGGCAGCGACCGGCCGGCCGGGCCGCTGCCGGTGTCGTCGTAGACGGTGCGGAGGATCTCGTGGCGGCGCACGACCTCGGTGAGTGCCGCCCGCAGTGCGGGCACGTCCAGTAGTTCGGGCAGCGCGAGCACCAGCTGCACGTTGTAGGCCGGGGAGCCGGGCACCAGCCGGTCGAGGAACCACAGCCGTTCCTGGCCGTATGACAGCGCGTCGGTGCCGCTCCGACGCGACACGCGGACCGGCGGCGTGCTCTCGCCACCGGCCTGCGCCTCGACGTACTGGGCGAGGTCGGCGAGCGTGGCCGCCTCGAACGCGATCTGCACCGGAACCCGCACCCCGGTCGCGCGCTCGAGCCGCGCCACCATCTGGATCAACTGGAGTGAGTGGCCGCCGAGGTCGAAGAAGCGGGCGTCGGCGCCGATGTCCGCCCTGCCGAGCACCTCGGCCCAGATTCCGGCCAGCGCACGCTCGCCATCGGTCCGGAGGGGCGTGCTGCTCGCCGGTGCCGGTTCAGGTGCGGGGAGCGCGTCCCGGTCGAGCTTGCCGTTGGCTGTGCGCGGCAGTGCGTCCAGCACGACGAAGTGCTGCGGCACCCAGCCTGCCGGCAGGTGTTCTCGGAGGTGGGCACGCAGCTCCGCCGGTCCGGGCGCCGGACCGGCGACGGTGAGGTACGCGGCGAGTGTGGTGGTGCCCGCCCGGTCGGCGACCGGGCGCACCGCGACCTCGCCCACCGCCGGGTGCGCGGCGAGGGCGGCCGCGATCTCGGCCGGTTCGATCCGCTGCCCGTTGACCTTGACCTGGTGGTCGGTGCGGCCGAGGAACTCGAGCGTGCCGTCCGGCCGCCAGCGGACCACGTCGCCGGTCGCGTAGCGCCGGCCTCCGAACACGGTGGGATCGGGCACGAATCGCTCCGCGGTCAGCCCCGGCTTGTGCAGGTAACCCCGGCCGACCGCGGTCCCGCCGTGGTACAGCTCGCCCGGCAGCCCGAACCCCGCCGGCCTGCCGTCGGGATCGAACACGTGCGCCGTGGTGTTCCACATCGGACGGCCGATCGACGCGACCGCGCCACGGTCCGTTGTGGACGCCCAGGCGCCGGCACTGTGGATCGTGGTCTCGGTCGGGCCGTACAGGTTGAGCAGGGAGCCGTCGAACTCGGCGAGCACCCGGTCGCGCAGGTCACCGGGTAGCGCCTCACCGCTGCAGATGAGCACGCGCAGGCTCGTGCCGGCGGGGACTCCGGTGGCGTCGACGAAGGTCCGCAGCATCGACGGCACGAAGTGCGCCGCGGTCACGCCCGCGTCGTCGATCAGCTCGGCGAGGTAGCGCGGGTCGCGGTGCCCTCCGGGACGGGCCAGCACCATGCGCGCTCCCGTCATCAGCGGCAGGAACAGCTCCCAGACGGAGACGTCGAACCCGAACGGTGTCTTCTGCAGGACGACGTCGGCGCGGTCGAGGCCCAGCTCGCCGGCGAGCCAGAGGTGGTGGTTCACCACGGCCCGGTGCGGGATCGCGACTCCCTTCGGCGACCCGGTCGAGCCGGAGGTGTAGATCACGTATGCGGTGGCATCCGGGGTCACGCCGGTGCCGGGTGCTCCGTCCGGGAGGTCCGTGAGGTCGTCGCGGTCGAGGAGGACGACCGGGGGCAGGTCGGTGCTCCGCAGTGCGCGGGTCGCTTCGGTCTCGGTCACGACCGCGACCGGGCGCGCATCCGCGACCATGCGTGCGAGCCGTACCGGCGGGAGGTCGGGTTCGAGCGGCAGGTAGCCCGCACCTGCCTTGAGGACCGCGAGCAGGGCCACGACGAGCTCCGTCGATCGCGGGAGGCAGACCCCGACCAGGATGTCCGGTCCGGCACCGAGCTCGCGCAACCGGTGAGCGAGCCGGTTGGCCCGCCGGTCGAGCTCGCGGAAGGTCAGCTCGGTGTGCTCGTCGGCGACGGCGATCAGGTCCGGAGTTCTCGCCACCTGCGCGGAGACCAGCTCGTGCAGGCACGCGCTTGGGGCTGGCACCGAGGTGTCGTTGGCGGCGCGGACCAGCGCCCGCTCCTCGTCCGTCCACAGTGGAATATGCAGCGCCTGCTGGTCGGGGTCCTCGGCGAACGCCGCGAGCACCAGACCGAGGTGACCCGCCATGCGCTCCGCGGTCGCCCGGGTGAACAGGTCACGGGCGTAGCGCAGCTGCCCGGTCAGTTCCCCGCCGTCGACCGCCATGAAGTCGAGGTCGAAGCGGGCGGCGCCGTTGGTGACCGCCACCGGCGTCCACTCCGCGCCACCCGCCGCGAGCACGCGTGGTGCGTCGTCGAGCTGGACGAGCGCGCGGACGAGGGTGTCGTGCCCGGTGCCGCGCACGCGGTCGGCGAGCAGTTCGAGGGGCAGTTCCTGGTGTTCGTAGGCGGTGAGCGTCGCTTCCCGGCAGCGGGTCACCAGCTCCCGTACTGACGCGTCGCCGACGTCGACCCGCAAGGGCACCGTGTTGACGAAGAACCCGATCACATCCTCGGTGCCACCTCGGACCCGGCCCGCCATGGGCGTGCCCGCGACCACGTCGCGGCTGCCGGTGTAGCGGGCGAGCAGCGTCTGGAACGCGGCGAGCAGCACCGGGAACAGCGTCGTGCCCTCGGCCCGGGCGAGGGCCCGCAGCTTGCGCGAGGTCTCCGGGGACACGATGACCGGCAGGTCGTCTCCGCGCAGGGTGGCGGCGGACGGGCGCGGGAAGTCGGTCGGCAGCTCGAGCGACTCCGGCGCACCCGCGAGGTGCTCGCGCCAGTGAGCCAGCTCGGCCGCGCTGCGCTCGGCGAGCCGCTCCCGCTGCCACGCGGCGAAGTCCGGGTACTGTGCCGGCGCCGGCGGCAGGTTCGTCTGTCCAGTTCGGACAAGCTGATCGTACGCAGTGGACAGTTCGCGAACCAGGACGTCCTGGGACCATCCGTCGCACACGGCGTGGTGGATCACCACCAGCAGCAGGTGGTGATCCGCGCCGAACCTGGCGAGCCGGGCGCGCACGAGCGGGTCGCGGCCCAGGTCGAACGGCGCCCGGATGTGCCTGCCGAGCCAGGCTTGCTCGCCGGCGGCGTCGCTGCCGATGTCGTCGACGGCGATGACGACCCGGTGGTCCGGGGTGATCGTGAGCACCGGCGTGCCATCCGCGGCGACGATGTTCGAGCGGAGTGAGTCGTGCCGCGCGACGACCGCGGCGAGGGCCTGGCCCATTGCGGCGACGTCGAGCGGGCCGCTCAGCCGGAACGCGAGCGGCACGTTGTAGGCCGGGCTGCCAGGGGACAGCTGGTCGAGGAACCACAGCCGTTCCTGGCCGGCGGACGGCACGAGACGCTGCTCGTCGGGGTAGACGCCGGTCCCGGCGGCGGCCTTGCGCAGGGCTGCACGCACGGCGGCGGGACGCCTCCTGGGCGAGGCGGTCATCGAGCCGCGCTCTCGTCGTCGTCCATCTCGTACCCGTCGGCGAGCAACGCCTCCGCGGTGCCGAGCAGCGCGTCTGCGTCGACCTCCGGCTTGACCTCGAGCCAGTCCCGGAAGGCGACGACCGTGGGCGCCTCGAACAGCGCCCGGACCGGCACCTCGAGGTCGAGAACCGCGTTGATGGCCATCACGAGCCGGGCGGCGAGCAGTGACTGGCCACCGAGCGTGAAGAAGCTGTCGCGGGTGCCGACCGCGTCCCGGTCGAGCGTGTCGGCCCACAGCTCGGCCAGCAGCTCGTCGAGTGCGTCCCGCGGCTCCCCACCGCCCTCCGCGACCGGGAGGTGCCCGCGCACCAGGGCGGCCCGGTCCACCTTCCCGTTCCCCGTCAGCGGCCAGCTGCCGACGACGGCGACACTCGACGGGACCATGTACGCGGGCAGCGTCCGCCCCAGATCCGCACGCAGCTGCTCGGGATCCAGCCCGTCGGCGCCCCGGACGAAGGCCACCAGCCGCGCACCACCGTCGCCGACCTCGGCCGCCGCGACCGCGTCCGCCACCCCCGTGCACTGCCGCAGCGCGGCCTCGACCTCGCCGAGCTCGATTCGGAAACCCTGGATCTTCACCTGGAAGTCGTCCCGGCCGAGGAACTCGATCGTCCCGTCCGGCAAGTACCGCCCGAGGTCACCGGTGCGGTAGATCCGAGCGCCGGTCTCCGGATGGTCGACAAAGCTCGCCGCGGTCAGCTCCGGGGCATTCCAGTAGCCCATCGCCACGCCGACCCCGCCGATGTGGAGATCACCGGGCACACCGATCGGACAGGGGGACATCGCCTTGTCGAGTATGTGGAAGGTCTGGTTCGCCATCGGCCGCCCGTAAGGAATGCTCGTCCATGCGGGGTCGACGTCGCCGATCTCGTGGAGGATCGACCAGATCGACGCCTCCGTGGCACCGCCGAGGCTGATGACCTTGGCGTCCGGGCAAGCGCGTGCGATGTCGGCCGGGAGCCCGACGCGGATCCAGTCCCCGCTCAGCATGACGAGGCGAAGACTCGCCAATGCCCCTGGCCGTGCCGCGGCGACCGCGAGTTCCATCAGCGCGGGCACGGAGTTCCACACGGTCACCCCGGTCCGGTGGGTCAACTCCGCCCAGTAGTCCGGATCCGGTGCCGGGGAGGGCGCCGGGACCACGATCGTCGCGCCCGCGGCCAGCACGCCGAACACGTCGTACACGGCGAGGTCGAACGTCAGCGCCGACAAGGCGAGCACGCGGTCCCCGGCGGTGACGCCGAACCGCTCGTTGATGTCCAGGCAGGTGTTCACCGCACCGCGGTGGTTGATCATCACGCCCTTGGGTGCACCGGTCGACCCGGAGGTGTAGATCACGTAGGCGAGGTCGTCCGGGCCCCGGTCCGGCGTGCTCACCGGCTCCCGCGTACCCGGCTCGGTGTCCGGGACGTCCAGCACGACGGCGCCGTCCGGCCAGTCCACCCCTTCGACCAGACAGGGCTGGGTCACCACGACGGCGGCGCCCGCGTGGTCGAGCAAGTGGTGCAAGCGATCCCGCGGCACCCGCGGATCCACCGGCACGAAGAACCCGCCCGCCGCGGGCACCGCGAGCGCGGCGACGACCTGCTCCCACCCCTTGTCCATGACGATCGCGACGGCGTCACCGGGCCGCACACCCGTCGCGAGCAGCCGGGCGGCGAGCCTGTTCACCCGGTCGCCGAGCTGCCGGTAGGTCAGCTGCCCGCCCGGGTGGATGACCGCCGGCTCTTCGGAGTGCCGCAACGCGGCGCGGTGGAACAATTCGTGCAGCAACCGCTCGGAATCGGCGAATTCCGTGGCCGTATCGTTCGATTCTGCAATCATGTCGTTGTCGTCCGCCGACAACAACGAGAAATTGGCCAACTGTCCCAAAGGCTTCCGTGTCACGACAAACGCCCCCACCTTCGGCATTATCGGTTTATCAGTTCGGCCGATCGGAATATACGCGCCCACCATAGTGTGTCGCTGGATTGTCGATAGAATGGAAGTGGTATGCCGATTTTCGCTCGACCGCCTTCCGTTTTTCCGCGACGATCTCCGCGCGCAGCGGGCCGTGCCGCTGCCTGAGCGGCCGCGAGTGCTCGGCCGGGTCGGAACTCATCAGGCGGCCCTCCGGTTCGCCCGGACGTCGTGGTTCTCGCGGCCTCGCCGCGCCCACTCGCGTTCCATTTCGGCGACGAGGTCGCTCCACACGATGCCCCGGCCGAGCCGGCCATCAGCCACGCCGCGAGTGGCTTCGAGCACCTCGCCGACGAAGATCGAGTGGTCGCCCCGCCGTACACCTTGACCAGCTCGCATTCCAACCAGGCAGGGCACCGGCGACCAGCGGGGTACCGGCACGCGGGCCGCGCACCCACTCGATGGCGTCGAACTGGGCCCGGCCGCCGCGAGTCGGCGAAGTGCCGCGCCACCTCCTGCTGGTCCCCGGCGAGCACGGAAACCGCGAACGGGGCGGGCCGGTCGTGCACCATCGTCGCCCAGGTCGCGATCTTCGTCCCGCCGGCGGACAGCACGGCCCAGCCGTCCTGGTGCTCCTGGCTGTTCATCCGTTCGTCCGGCAACCGCCGGAAAGCCCGGCGCCCCGCCAGCACGTTCTCCCACAGCTCACCCGGCGAGTCGGCGTCCGGATAACACAGCCCGACCCCCGACGATCGCGACCCGCTCGGCACCCATCAGGACCACCACATTCCCGCCGTTCGCGCATCCCGTCCGCCACGACATACGGCCACCGTCCTGGCGTTCGCAAGAATGCGCGGAACGTCGAAGCTGGTCATGGACTACCTTCCATATCGTCCGAAACGCACGGCCTATTGGCGACGCACGATTTCTCTGATAATGCCCCGGCCGTGGCTGCGCAGGAATCGTGCGAGAATCGCTGTTGTCGCGGGCAGCAATCGAGCTGGCCGTACAACCATGCGGTAGGCCATCCCGTAGTCCGGATTGGGCACACCTCGTCCAGCACCAGGATGGGTCGTCACGTCCCTCACCGGTCGCCGTAGAGGTGGCTCTCCTGCCGTCACGGCAGCTCTCGACGTACTCGTCGCCCGGTCAGTGGCCCATTCACGTGGTCAAGCGTCACAGCACGGTTCTCGCCAGAGCGTCTCCGACCGTGCGCTTCTCGTGCCGATCGCCCTGCGGGAAGCAGCCAGGGAGATGCACCGGTTCCGCGGGTGCTGCGAACGTGGTCCCACATAGACCATTCATCGACGATGGGACGCGGGACATGGCGGACCTGGTGTCCGTTCTGGTGAGGGAGCTCGCCCGTGGCGGCGCCGGCCTGATCCGGCACGGCGTCGACTACGTGGCCGCCCGGCACGAAGGCGGGGCGATGGCCGACGCCTGCTACCGGGCCACCGGCGAGACCGCGGTCTGCGCCACCACGCATGGAGCCGGTCTTCCCAACACCGCCACGACGTTGAGCGAGGCGGTGAAACATCGCAGCTCCGTGATCGTCATCTGCGGCGATGCGCCGACCGGCGGCCCACGCCCGTTCGACATGAACACGGCCGGATCCGCCGACGCGATCGGTGCCCGCGACGGGGCGCCGGGGCCGATCCCCGGACGATCGAGTCCCCCGGCACGGATTTCGCCGGGGTGGCCGCCGCGTTCGGGGCCAGGTCGCCACGGTACGTACCGTCGGCGACCTGGCGGAGCTGCGGGCGGACGCGGATCGGCAAGCGAGGAGACGGCCGGGCCCGTGACCGGCAACCATAATCGACAGGCCATTACTGGAAGTGCGTGTCCTGATTTCGAGAGGACGTTCAATGACCGCGATTCATGAGGCCGAGGCGACCAGCGACGCCCTGGACGCCTACTACGGCGAGTTCACCGGCGAGAAGCAGAAGGAAGCCCTTGGCGTGCCGCTGCGGCTGATCGAGGCGTGGTCGCGCAACGACGCGACCGACGTCGCGAAGGTGTTCACCGAAGAGGGTGTGATGCTGCTTCCCGGCGACGTCTACAAGCGCGGCCGCGAAGAGATCCAGGCTTTCATGGCGGCCGCTTATTCCGGTCCGTTCAAGGGAACGGGCGTGACGGGACGACCGGTCGATTTCCGGTTCGTCACCGACGACGTCGCCGTGTTCCGGACGCACGGCGGGATTCTCGCGCCCGGGGAGACCGAGATCGCGCCGGAACTGGCGGTGCTGTCGAGCTGGGTCGTCGTGAAGCGGGACGGCCAGTGGCAGCTCGCCGCCTACCAGAACAGCCCGCGTGGCGGCGGCGCGACTCTGCGCTGGTAATCCGCCGCGACCAGCAAAACACCTGACAAGACTCGCTTGGAGGACGAACCAATGAGCAGCAACGCCGAAGCCCTCGTCGAGGGTGCGAAGAAGTGGGCGTCGCACTACGGCCCCTACCCCAATGGGGTCGAGGGTGCCGTGGTGACCGCGCAGCTGCGCGTACGGGCCGGGTGGGACGCGAACGACGCCGACGCCATCGCCGACCTGTTCGTCGACAACGGCAGCATGCTCGTGGGCGATGCCCAGCTGAGCAGCCGTGAGGACATCCGCGCGTACCTGGCCGACGCCTTCGCCGGTGGTTTCCAGGGAACCCGGCTGACCGACGAGCCGAAGGAGGTCCGCCTGCTGACCGACTCGGTGGCGATCGCGGTCACCGAGGGAGGTGTCGTCAAGAAGGGCCAAGACGACATCGAACCGGAAGACCTGGCTCGCTCGCTGTGGGTGCTCGTCAAGAAGGACGGCGACTGGCGGGTCATGTCGAGGCAGACGAGCCCTGTCAACAGCTAGGAGCGGGTGTCTCCTCGACCTCGATCGAGATTGAGGAGACATTCCCACGAAAGTGGCGGTCGGTGGCGTCACGTGGCGTCACCGCGAGCAAAGCGGCCCAGCCGTGGTGTCGGCCAGGACCGCGCCGCCATGTCCGGCCGGAACCGAGGCCGCACGTCAGAACCCATCAGGCACAGGAGATGCGATGTCAGCCGATTCCATTCGGGACCTGTTCTCCGCTCAGGTCGAGCGGACGTGCGCCGGGTCGGACGAGCGGATGGCCGGTCCCTCGGCACCTATCGACGCCACGCAGAGCACCGCGGCCTGAGAGGTAAAGAGAACGCGATGACCGAACAGACCCGGCCGCTGAACGGCGCCGAATATCTTGAAAGTCTCCGCGACGGCCGCGAGATCTACCTCTATGGCGACCGGGTCAAGGACGTCACCGAACATCCCGCGTTCCGCAACTCGGCGCGCATGACGGCCCGGCTCTACGACGCACTGCACGACCCGGAGCATCGGGACGTGCTGACCACCGAAACCGACGCCGGCGGCCCCGGCGGCTACACGCACCGGTTTTTCACCACGCCGCACAGCGCGGACGATCTGATCGCCGACCAACAGGCCATCGCCGCGTGGTCACGGCTGAGCTACGGCTGGATGGGCCGTGGTCCGGACTACAAGGCGTCGTTCCTCGGCACGCTCGGCGCGAACGCCGACTTCTACAAGCCGTTCACCGACAATGCGAAGCGCTGGTACCGGGAGTCACAGCAGAAGGTCCTGTACTGGAACCACGCCTTCGTACATCCGCCGGTGGACCGGAACCGGCCGCCGGACGAGGTCGCCGATGTGTTCGTGCACGTCGAGCGGGAGACCGACAGCGGTCTGGTGGTGAGCGGAGCGAAGGTCGTCGCGACGAACTCCGCGCTCACGCATTACAACTTCATCGCCCACACCGGGTTGCCCATCAAAGACCGCAAGTTCGCCATTGTCGCCACCGTGCCGATGAACGCCCCTGGCCAAAAACTGATCTGTCGCCAGTCGTACGCCGCCTCGGCCGCGCTGACCGGCAGCCCGTTCGACTACCCGCTGTCCTCGCGGCTGGACGAGAACGACAGCGTGCTGGTGCTGGACAAGGTGCTGATCCCGTGGGAAAACGTGTTCATCTATGGGGATACGGCCAAGGTCGGCATGTTCACCGGGTATTCCGGGTTCAACGAGCGCGCCATGTTCCACGGTTGTACGCGGCTCGCGGTCAAACTGGAGTTCATCGCCGGCCTGCTGGCCAAGGCGCTGGACATCACCGGGGTCTCCGAGTTCCGCGGGGTACAGACGCGACTAGGGGAAGTGCTCGCTTGGCGCAATCTGTTCTGGGGGCTGTCCGACGCCGCAGCGCGGAACCCGGTGCCGTGGCGGGGTGGCGCTGTCCTGCCCAACCCGGACTACGCCATGGCTTACCGCTGGTTCTCCCAGATCGGCTACGCGAGGATCAGGGAGATCGTGTTGCAAGATGTCGCGAGCGGACTGATCTACCTCAACTCCAGCGCGCAGGACTTCCACAACGATGACATCCGGCCGTACCTTGACAAGTACCTGCGCGGATCGAACGGGGTCGATGCCGTCGAGCGGGTAAAGGTGATGAAACTGCTCTGGGACACGGTCGGCACCGAATTCGGCGGCAGGCACGAACTCTACGAGCGCAACTATACCGGTAACCACGAAAACACCAGGACCGAACTACTTCGCGGACAACTCGGCGACGGCAAGCTCGACGGCTATCGTGCGTTCGTCGACCGCTGCCTTGCCGAATATGACCTGAACGGCTGGCAGGTGCCGGACCTCGCCTCGTTCCCCGACATCGGCGCGGCAAGCCGCGCCCTGCTTGGCTGACGTGATCATGTTTCGATGGAAGGAGGGTCAGCACATGACTGCCGCCATGGATACCTCGGCGAAGGACTATCCGCTTCCGCCAGAGCCGGGCCTGACCGAGCACGAAGTCTTGGCCCGCGCCGAACGGATCGCCGAGACGCTCGTCGACCGACAGGAGGAGACGGAGGCCCGCGGATTCTATGCGCTCGACACGCATGAACTGCTGCTTAAATCCGGCTTCTACCGGCTAATGGTGCCGCGGCGATACGGCGGTTACGAATTCGGTATCGACACTCACATGCAGGTGGTTGAAAGGCTCGCGCGGGGGTGCGCGTCGACGGCGTGGATGTACACCTTTGGGGCGTCCCACGCCCATCTGATTGCTGCTGTTTATGGCGAAGAAGCGCAGAATGAGCTGTTCGCGGGCGGTGACTTCATCTGCCCGGGAGTCATCGGGCCGGCCGGGTTCGCCGAGCCTGCCGAAGACGGCGGCTGGATCGTGGACGGCGTGTTCCGCTATGCCTCCGGCTCGCCCTACGCCACTCATTTCGTCGGCCAGACCTTCGTCGCGGGAGCGGACGGAGAACCGCCCGAGCAGCTGATGTTCATCGTGCCGAGGGACCAGTGGCGGCGGCTGGACGACTGGGGTTCCCAGCTTGGCCTGAAAGGCAGTGGCTCGCACAGCGTCAAAGTCGAGAAGGCGCATATCCCGGCGTACTACGCGCTGCCTGGTACGCATATGGGAATGATCTCCGTCGTCGGGGGAACGCCGGGGCTTCGGTTGCATCGCAACACCTTGTACGGCGGCAGCGTGGTGGCCCCGTTCACCTTTCAGCTCGGCGCGCTGGCCGTGGGCATGGCCACCGCGGCGCTGGATGTCTACGCCGAGCTGACGCGGGAACGTCCGGTCACGTATCCGCCGTTCGGACCGCGTGCCGAGGACCCGGATTTTCAGCTCCGTTACGGCGAAGCGGCTGGACGCATCGCGGCGGCACGGGCGGCGATGACGGACGTGCTGCGGCAATGGCATGAGACGGCCGAGCAGGGGAATGTCACCCGTGAGGTGGAGCTCCGGATGTCGATCATCAGCCGCGAGGTCGTACGGATGGCCTGGACCACGGTATCCGACATTCTGTATCCCACCGCCGGGACCAGCGCCGTACGTGCGGGCGAACGGCTCGAGCGGATCTGGCGGGATATGTCGACCCTGCATACGCATGCCGGAGTGCACATCTATCTGGCCACCATCGCCCCCCGTGAACTCGCTCAACTGGAACTGGGCATCGCGAGCTGAACTCACCACACGCCATCGCCGAGATCAGGAGGAACCGGGTGCTCCGCAATTTGGTACTGGACTATAAAATCCAGAAGTACGTGCGGGATGTTTCCCTTCGCGAAGACGACATCGCGCGCGAGCTGCGGGCGGCCACCGTGCGGCTCTCGTTCGAGCACGGCATGTTGACTCCACCAGAGGAGGCGCAGTTGCTCGGCTTCCTCGTCCGGCTGACGGGGGCCACCACCGTCGTCGAGGTCGGGACGTTCACCGGGTACGGCACGCTGGCCATGGCCCGCGCCGTCCCTGCACATGGGCGCGTCATCACGTGCGACGTCAACGCGGAGTGGCCCGAGATCGGCCGCCCTTTCTGGGAACGGGCCGGGGTCGCCGACCGTATCCAGGTGGAAATCCGTCCCGCCGTCGAGACCTTGGACGCACTGCTGGCCGACGGTGCCGCCGGCACTGTGGACTTCGCGTTCATCGACTGCAACAAGGAAAGCTACGCCGACTACTTCGAACGATGCCTTGAACTACTCCGGCCGGGCGGACTGCTTGTGCTGGACAACGTGCTCTGGTCAGGCAAGGTGGCGCACCCCGACATCAGTGACCAGGAGACGGACTCACTCCGCGCGCTGAACGCCGCACTATGCGACGACGACCGGGTCGACCTGAGCATGCTGCCGGTCTTCGATGGCGTGACCCTGGCGTATAAGCGAGACAACTACTCGCGCGCCGCAGCGTAGTCGACAGTAGTAGTTGAATTCGGTCAGGCACACAGTCCGGGCCGGGTTCCGTCGGCGACAAGCCCGGCGCGGGCTGTGGGTTCTGGCGCAGGGTAGCCTGCCGGGAAAATAGTCTTCCCGCTCGTCCGTGAGCTGGTGACGTGCGGGGTCCTTGGTCTGTCTCGCCAGGGTCTGCCCCGGCAAGGCCACGGCCGATGCCGGAGTTCCTCTCGAGTCCGCCCGGGCAGCGAGCTGCCCGGGCACGCGGCGGGAATGCGTCCAGCCGCCCTTGGTCGAAACGACGGGCCACCAGGTCCGGCGGGAACGACGCCGCCGGGTCGGTCACCGTGGTGCGGACCTTCGAACGTGCGCGGGGCTGATGCCCTCGATCCCGAGCTCAGCCATGACTTTCTCGCTGGTCTCGATGCCCTTGCGGGCGATCCGGACCTCGGATGCCGCGCCGGCGGACCCAGGCGCGTAGCTCAGCATGGTCGTAGGCCTTGTCCGCGTGGAGCTTGCCCGACTTGCGGCGACGTGGGCCACGGCGGGATCGGATCGCGGGGATCGCCTTCGAACCGGGCTTGCCGCGGTCGACCGGACTCGGCCCGGTCGGCGATTCCCCTCTTCGCACGCACCGATGCCGCATCAACCCACTGGGTCAACACGTACACGATCGCGGTGAACACCGCACGAGCCGGCAACGGCGCCGTCCCGCCACCCCGCCGGCGAGCCCGGAACTCCGGAACCAACGGCTCCACCAGCACCCCCAGCCTCTCTAAGACACGCTCTTAGAGAGGCTGGGGGCTAGATCCTGCTGGCATGGCTCGTCACCGCTACACCAATCACTCAACCAAATTACGCGACGCACTTCGCAGAAGCAGCACCACGTCGTCGGGCCCGGTCACCAAGTTCTTCAGTTCAGCACGGAATCGGCTCACCCACTGTGCGATACTGCTTCGGTCAACGAGCCCGTCCTTGTACGCGATGTTACCGATAAGCTCGCCCGTCGTGTCGATGGTGAGTGTCCACAATACGCCGTCCGGGATATCCGATGTGCGTGATTGTGAGCCGAACCGCCGCCGGATCTCGCTGTACTCCAGGTCTCCCACCCGGGTGCCGTCGACAGGGAAGGGAAAGGGAAAGACCTGGAAGATGATCGGAACCTCATTGTCCACCGACATCGGTCGCATGAACTCGGGCGCTTCGCCCGGGATCGCCGGAATGTCGTGGACGTATGCCTCCAGACAGGTGTTTCGAGTGAGCTGCAGCACGTCCCGATACTTGGCGCATTCCGTGACATCCACGCGGATCGGTACAAAGTTGAAGAATAGACCGACTGCCTCGTCGTAAAGGCCATAACCACGGCCAGGCGTCAATGTCGGGGTGGAGATGTCCGTGGCTCCGGACAGCCGGTTGACCGCGATCGTGAAGGCGGCGAGGAGCACCATGAAGGAGGACCCACGCACTTCCCTGGCCAGCGCGGACACGCCGGCCATCAGCTCAGCGTCCACTTCGAACCGGTACATGGCTGTTGTCTGCGGCAAGCCCATCGATCGCGGCCGGTCCGCAGGCATGGTCAGGGTTTCCCCACCGCGCAGCTTGTCCTGCCAGTAACGACGCGACGAATTCTCGGCGGCACCGCCCAATCTCGCAAGCTGCCACGTCGTGAAGTCGCGATACTGCTGCGGCTCTGCGAGCTCATGGCCCTCGTGTCCGGTCCGGGTCGCATATCGGGCCGCGAGATCGCGGAAGATGACCTGCACGGACCACCCGTCCGCGGCCGCGTGGTGCACGACGAGCACGAGCAGGGCGTCGTGGTCGTCGAACCGGTTGAGGACCGCGCGAATTTTCGGTATCGAGGATGCGTCGAAGTCGGCCGTCTCCTCCTCGACAAGCAAGGCGTCGATTCGGCGTCCCCGCTCTTCCGGCTCGATCCCTGGAAGATCCCGAACGGTCAGTTCCGCGGGAGTCGGCTGATGGACGACCTGGCACCGCGCTTCCGGATCGCGGATGATCACAGAGCGCAACGCATCGTGGCGCGCGACGATGTCATCGAGCGCGCGCTGCAACGCCTGCACGTCGACCTGTCCATGGATGCGCCACCCGTGGACGATATGGTGACGAGGACCGAACGGCCCCTCGGCGTCGCCCTGATCGAGGGCACACAGGAACTCTTGATTCGCTGACAGCGGCCACCGCTCGCCGGCGCCGGTCGAAGTGTCCATGGTCGTCATGGTTTCTTACCTTCTTGCCAGGTGTTTCAGGCCGGTCGTGGGGTTCGCGGCACCCAGGGGTGCCGGGTATGACTTTCCTGCCTCTGCCGCTGATGGCCCAGGAGGATTGGCCGCCCGGCGCCCCCCGAAGACTTGACCGCTGATGGGGAGGTGCGAGGACCTCAACGCCGATGGCGCGGCGCTGGCGGAAACGTGTCATCGGTCATGCTGCGTCCTCGACTGCACCTTGGCTTTGCTCGACCGCCTCATAGAGCGCCTTGATGTTTCCGCTCCCGAAGGTTGTCGCGCCAAGGCGTTCGATCAGCTCGACGAAGAAGGTATTGCGCGGGGTGACCGACTTGGCGAAGATCTGGAACAGCTGCCCGTCATGGTCCTCATCAGCCAGAATGCCACGTACGCGCAGATCTTCTACCGAATGCCTTTCCAGCTCGATCCGTTCATCCAAACGGTCGTAGTACCGTCCGGGCGTCGAAAGGAACTGAACACCAGCCGCCTGGACCTGGTCGACCGCCCGCACGATGTCCGGCACCCGGAGCGCCACATGCTGGATCCCCGCACCGGCGTGGTCACGCAGGAAGGCGTCTATCTGGCCTGGCGACTTGGCCAAGTCCGGCTCGATCAGAGTGAAGGTGACGGCGCCGGAGGTACTTTGCACAACCTTGGAATTCATGGATTGCCTACCGACGAATATCTTTTCCTCGTACACGACGCGGAAGTCGAGTACCTCTTCGTAGAACGCCACGGTGGAATCGAGCTGCCCGCCCGGCAGGCAGACAGCGAAGTGGTCGATAGCAGCAGCGCCGATGTCACGCGCGGAAGGCGAACCGGCCGGGGGAAGCGGTCCGCTCGCGGCGCGCTGCACGAAGGTATGGGCGACATCCGCAAAGGCCAAGATGCTCGCCGTCACTACCCCGTCATCTTCGGTCGGCCCGTGTAGCGGTACAGCGCCGCGACTTACCGCTTCGTGGAACGCAGTCCGAGCGTCGGCCACGCCGAGCCCGATGTCGGCGACTCCGTCTCCGTGTCGGGAGAGGTAGATGGCGGCCTGATGGTCAGGGACACGCGGCTCGGTGAGCAGCAACCGGATGTCATCGCGCCCAACTCCGACGGTGCGGCTTCGGCCGTCTTCGATCCGCTGGAACTCCGGCAAGGCATAGCCTCGGGTCCACAGGTCCGCCGCTGATGCGGAATCCTCGACGAAGAACCGAACGTGGTCGACCCTCATGCCCGCGTAGACGGAGTTCTGCTCGACCGCCATCACGCCACACCCTGGTTGCGGCCGGCACCACGTGGGCGGAGGTCGGTCCAGTTCGTCGCGACGTAACGCAGACAGGACGTGCGATCTGTCGCAGCGAGGGCCACCCGCCAGCCCGCGGGCGCCGCCACGAACTCGGGCCAGAGGGAGTGTTGACCGGCTTCGTTGACCAGCACGACGAACTGGCCGTCCTCGCGGTCGAACGGATTCGACATATTCGGAATCCTTCCTGTCCTGTTAGCTCGCCCTGGCGACCTGGTCGCCGTGAAGCGCGGTGATGTGCTGGTCAATGAGCGCGACGGTGGGGACATCGAAGATCTCCACTACGCTGAGCTTCACGCCCAGCTCAGCCTCGATGCGCAACACGAGTCGCGCCGCCTGGAGCGATTGACCGCCCAGATCGAAGAAACTGTCGTCGAGGCCGACTTGGTCGACATTCAAGGTCTTGCCGAAGATGGCGCACAGCGTTTCCTGACGTGGGCTGAGCGGCGCACGATGTTGCTGGGCCCGGTCGAACTCCGGCTCGGGGAGAGCATCTCGAGCCACCTTCCCGTTGACGGTGACCGGTATCGCGTCGATGGCGGCGAACGCGGCGGGCACCATGTAATCGGGCAGAGCTCTGGCCAGGTGGGTGCGCAGCTCGCCGAAGTCGACGCCGCCCGCACCGGGGACGACGTAGGCGGCCAACCGCTGATCCTCGTCGCTCGCGGTGCCGACGACCACCGCATCCGCCACGGCCGGATGCGTTCGAAGTGCGGCCTCGACCTCTCCCAGCTCCACCCGGAAGCCACGGATCTTGATCTGCTGGTCAGCCCGCCCGAGAAACTCGAGCGAGCCGCCGGCGGTCTGCCGGACCAGATCACCGGTACGAAACATCCGCTCGCCTGGAGCGCCGAACGGGTCCGCGACAAACCGCTCCGCAGTGAGATCCGGGCGCTCGACATACCCCCGCGCCAGGCAGCCGCCCGCAACGTACAGTTCGCCGACCCCACCTTCGGCTACTCGGTTCAAGCTCTCGTCGAGCACGTGAAGTCGCTTGTCATCGAGAGCCTGACCGAGCGGGACGAAAGCACCGACCTGCGCGTGCTGCGTCAACGGCAGCTGGGTGGCGAACAGAGTGGTCTCAGTCTGTCCGTACATCACCCTGACCCGGATATCCGGATTTGCGGAAAGGATCCGACGCACCGCCTCCGGCGAGACGACGTCACCACCGGTCATGACTTCACGCACGGATGAAAGGCAGGTAGGATCCTCCTCGGCAACGAGCCTGAAGAGCCCCGATGTCAAGTGAACTGCGGTCGCGCCGCCCCGCCTGAGATCATCGCGCAGCGCATCGATGTCGAATTCGCCCGGGTGCGCCAGCACAATTTCTCCACCGCGCAATAACGGTGCCCACAATTCAAACGTGGACATTCCGAATGCATACGGCGCGATCATGAGAATCCGACTGAACACTGGATCGTTCCAGGTCTGGTCTTCGATGAGCCCGATCACACTGCGGTGAGAAACTCCGACACCTTTGGGCGCGCCACCCGATCCTGAAGTGAAGAGAACGTAGGCAAGCTGGTCCTCAGCTACCGAAACCACCGGCTCGGACTCTTGCGTTTGTTCAGCGTCACTGACCGGGATCACCTCGCCGAAGCTGGACAGCGTGGCCGCGGGCGTCGAACCGTCGGTGATGACCATCCGCACCTTGAGCTGGTCGCTGATCGACCGCAGTCGCTCCGGCGGCATCGTCGTGGCCAGGGGCACATACGTGGCGCCCGCCTTGATCACCGCGAGTGTCGCAACGACCAGGTCGAACGACCGGCCGGAACATACCGCTACGGGCTGCTCCGCTTCCACTCCACGCTCGATCAGAAGGTTCGCCAAGCGATTGGCCCGGCGGTTCAGTTCATCGAAGGTCAGAAACCCGTCGGCTGACCGCACGGCAACCGCTTCGGGCCGCCGGCGAACCTGATTCAGAAAGGTCTCTGGCAGTGTAGAGGCCATCTCGAAGCTCCCATCGGAATATTCCCCGGCGCGGCAGGACTGCCGGTCTGCACAAGTCCATGCCGCTCCGGCCTGCCCTACCCTCTGAGTCTTCCAGCCGCCAACGAAGGCTGCGTCTTCGATATTGCGACCAGACCAGCACGCCCAGCGTGGTTTGAAAGGTCATCGGAGGAGGATGCCGTCGCGGTTGACCGTGGAGGCGCAACGTGCAACGGAGCAAGGTCGATTTGTTCGCGGCGATCCGGCGGGACTCGAGGATCGAGGGCTTGTCGGTTCGGGTTCTGGCGCGCGATTCCTGGCCGCCCCGAGCTTCCCCCGACAACCCGCTCGCGGTGGCCGTCGACGTAGTCGACGACCACCGCGAGCTCGTCGCCGTACTTCTTCGGCGCCGGCATGCTCTGCATCCTCGTTGAGAGCAGAGCCTGCACAGAACCCGGGGCGCATCACTCCCGGGAGTCGAGATCCACCATCAGCGTTCTTGGGCGAGTTTCTCGAGCCACGGCACGAGTTGTGCGGGAGTCGGTGTCGACGCCCACTCCTCCTCCCGAAGCCGGAGCGCGGCGTCGCGCACTTTGGGGTCCTCGACGACGCGACGCAGCATCGAGCGGATCTCGGAGATCGACTGCTTCTGGTGGTCGAGCCGGCCCCCCGCACCCCGGTCGGCCAGGTAGTTCGATGTGAGGGTCGAGTAGCCCTGTTTGGGCGACGTTCGATCCCACTCGATGCCGTCCGGGGTCGCGCGGCCGAAGTGCCTCGTCGGCTCGTCGGTGTCGCACACTATCTGCGGTACGGCATTGGCGAGACCAGCGATGACGGTCCCGAAGCTCCCGTGGTTGACCAGCGCGGAGCAGGTCGGCAGCAGTTGTGACAAGGGGACGTAGTCCATGGCGCGAACGTTGTCCGGCAGCGTCCCGACCTGGTCGGCGAGCTGGTCCTTGTTGAGGGTTGCGATCACCTCGACGTCCAGCCCGTCCACCGCCTCGAGCAGCGCCGGGATCCGGCCCGTGCTGTCGCCCTTGTCGACGGCCCGGGCGGAGACCCCGAGACTGATCGCCACTCGCGGTCGCGTCGGTTCGTCCCGCAACCAGCGCTCGGACACGCTCCCGCCGCTGTAGGGCAGGTACCGGACGGGAACGGTGGGAGTCCGGGTGGGTAGCCGCATGCCCGCGGGGATCGGATCGAGCGTCGCCTGCCCCATCAACAGCTCGTCGTCGACCGTCACGCCGTGGTGGTCGGCCAGCGGTTGCATCGCCTCCGTCAGCATGCTCGGCAGTCCCCTGCTCACGAACCGCTCGTGGGCCCACGCTGTGTAGTCGGGAGAGATGAGGGTACGGACATGGGCCGCTCCGCTCGCCTTGGCCGCGACCGCGCCGCAGGGGAACCACGGCTCCCACAGCACGAGATCCGGGCGCCAGTTTTTCGCGAAAGCGACGATGTCGTCGATGTCCTCGCGCGGCCGCGGCGGTTGGTAGTTCCGGATGGCGAGGATCGCGTAGTGGTAGAAGACGTCCCACATGTCACGCTCGACGCGCTCGTGCACGGACAACGCCCGCACGTATCGCTCGGTCTCGTCCGGGTTCGGGAGCACGTCGGCCCAGCCCGGGTCGTCGCAATCGTGTACCGCCAGCGGTGTCTGCGGCCCACAGGGTACGGCGACGATGCCGGACTCGGTGACGCGCTGCGCGAAGTCCGTGGATATGATGCCGGAGGGGGAGGGGAACCCGGACGGCGCCACCACCCGCACGTCGTGACCCGCGCTCTGCAACGCCCACGCGTAGGGTACGAGCGGCCAGAAGTGAGCGGGCGCCGGAAAGCACGTGATCATGACACGCATGGCTTCTCCATTCACACAGTTGTGCGGGCAGGGGACTCGTCGAGCAGGAAGTCGCCGACCGGGCCCTTCAGCCTCTCGGCGTCGATGACGTGCGGTCCTTCGGCGACGACGCCGCGCTGTGCCGAGGGGACACAGGCGACGACGGCGTCGGCCGCCTCACCGAAGAAGTTCGGTCGGAGCTCGCTCATTGTCGGGTGGTCCTGCGACGCACTGCCGTTGAGCACGAGCGTGGGCACGCGGATCCGCGAGAACCGCTCGGCCGGTGGCTGATTGGTGGTCCCCATGCAGGCGGCGTCGTAAGGCAGCGTATGAGCCAGACTGATCAGGTGTGACCACTTCGGATGCTTCCTTGCTCGCCGCACCGACTCCTCCGGCGAGCCCCAAGCGCGCATCGAGAGCTCGAACGCCTCGGACCGCCGGCCCTCGTCGAGCAGGGCGCGTACGCGCTGTATGTACTTACGGTGCTGAACCTCCGCGTCCGCACCCATGTCGTAGGGCAAGTCGTAGACGACCAGCCTGTTCATCGCGACACCAGCCGCCGCTGCCTCCAACGCCAGCGCCCCACCCGAGCACGCCCCGAAGACATGGGGCGACCCGCCGGCTTCGTCGATCACCGCGGCCAAGTCCTCGATCTCGCGGCGAACGGCGTACGGTGCGACGTCCCCGCTGTCGCCCCGGCCGCGCCGCGCGTAGTTGTAGACGGTGAACCGCGACGCGAGTTCGAGACCGAGCGGAGCGTTCTCGGTGCCGTCGTCCATCGCCCCACACACGAGGACCACGGCGGGACCACTGCCGAAGCGCTCGTACGCGATCCGCGTCCCGTCCGGGGAGCGCACTGTACCGAAGGTGCTCATGACGGCTCCCCCTCGCCTCGGGTTTCGGTGCTGGAACCCTTGACTGCGACGAAGATGCCCCGCCCGTTGATGCCTTCGGCGGAGTACGTTGCAGGGCAGCCGGCTTCCTCGAAGGCCTGCAGGTACTCATCCTGGGTGAAGAGCATGAGTTCGTGGACCTGGGTGACCTCCCGGATCCCTTCGGCGCGGGCGATGAGGTACCGGGTCTCGAGCCGCGAGTGACGACCTTGACTCGAGGTGTGCGATACCCGAGCGATGGCACTCCCCTCGACATGCGCCGAGTCGGCGGCGAGGTACCCGTCAAGGAAATTTTCGGGGAACCACCAGGGCTCGACGACGAGCACGCCGCCGGGAACCAAGTGTTCGGCCATCGCCTGGATCGCCGCATGGAGTTCCTCGCGGCTCTCGACGTACCCAATGGCATGGAACAGGCAGGTGACGGCGTCGAATCGGCGCGGCAGCCGGAAGTTGCGCATGTCGCCGCGGTGCACCTGGGACGGGAAGCGGTCCCATGCGCGCCGCAACATCGGCTCCGAGAGCTCGACCCCCTCGACGTCGCCCACCAGCTCTGCGAACGTCTCCAGGTGGGCTCCTGTCCCGCAGGCCACGTCGAGCAACGATCCGGCGTGCGGATACCGCTCGCGCACGAGCGCGACGACCGCCTCGGCCTCACGCACCCAGTCCTTGCCACGGGCCTTGTAGACCGTCTCGTAGATGTCGACGAAATCGGCTCCGTACGTCATCGGCTCGTCCGCGAGTGCTCGGTGTCTTCGGCGCCGTCGATGCCCTGCTCGTCCACGAGGTCGCGAACAGTGCCGCGGTCGTCGGTCGACGCATCCGTGTCCGTGGGCGAGGCGGTGCCGGCGTCCTCGGCCCCGTCCTTGCCGTCCCCGTGGGCTGGGACGTGGCGCAGCGAGATGCCCGCGAAGACTGCGAGAACGAGCGCGACTACAACCCCGAAGGCGGCGGCCACGTTGAGCCCATCGGTGAATGCTTCGGCCGCCTTGCGCGCCAGCTCCTCGCCGGCCGGCCCTGGAGTACCCTGGGCCACCGACATCGCGCCGGCGACGCTCTCCCGTGCGGTCGCGGCGTCGACGCCCGGAACCGGGTCACTGAAGGCGCTGCGATAAATGGCCGCGGCGATGCTGCCTGTCAAGGCAATGCCGAGGGAGACACCGAAGTCACCACTGGTCTCCGAGACAGCGGCCGCCGAGCCCGCCTTCTCCGGCGGAGCCGAAGTCATGATGAGCCCGGCTCCCAGTGCGCCCGCCGGACCGGACCCCAGCGACGCCACCACGAACCCGGACATGAGCAGGGCCACGCCGCTCTCCGGGCCGACCTGGGTCACCGCGACGAGCCCGAGCACCGAGATGATCATGCCCGCAACGATCACTTTGCCCGGCGGGATGCGGCGCGTGAACGCCGGGGCCAGCATGGACCCGACCATGCCCGCGAACGTGGGGGCGATCAGCCACAAGCCCGTCGAGAGCGGGGAGTAACCGGCCACCGATTGGAGGTACAGCGCGACGAGGAAGGCGTACCCGGACATGATCCCCATCAGCAACATGAGGGTCGCTGCCGAGGCGAAGACCCGGTTGCGGAACAGCGAGACGTCGAGGAGCGGCTCGGCGAGACGACTCTGCCGCCGCACGAATATCACGCCCGCGAGTACCCCGACGACGAGGGCAACGACGGCGACGCCCGTGAGGCCGTTCTTGGCGATCTCCTTCACGCCGTAGACGAACGGGAGGATCGCGACGAGCGAGAGTACGACGCTGAGCAGGTCAATGCGGCCGCGGATCTCGCCGCCCCGCGCCTCGGGCAGCAGGAAAGGAGCGGCCACCACCAGGAGGACCATCACAGGTACTGGGAGGAGGAGCGTCGAGCCCCACCAGAAGTGCTCGAGCAGCACGCCGCCGACGACCGGGCCGAGCGCGATACCGCCCATGAAGCAGCTCATGTAGGCGCCGATGGCCATGGCATGGCGCCGCTTGTCGGTGAACAGGCTGTTGAGGAGCGCCAGCGTCGAAGGCATGAGAGTCGCTCCGGCGATGCCGAGGACACCACGCGCCGCGATCAGCACCTCGATGCTCGGCGAGTACGCGGCCACCGCCGACACCACGGCGAACGCGCCCGCCCCGATCAGAAGCAGGCGCCGGCGTCCGATGCGATCACCGAGATTCCCCATGGTGATCAGGAGTGCGGCGACCACGAAACCGTAGATGTCCAGAGCCCACAACTGCTCCGTCGAGTTTGCACCGAGATCTACCGACAGAGCCGGCACCGCCACGTACAGAATGCTGAGATCCATGGCCATCATCAGCGTCGGCAGCGCCAGGATGACGAGCCCGATTGTCGCTCGTTTCCCGTGCTCGCTTGGGGTTACTTCGGCCACGAGTACTCCTCCGATAGTGTCGGACATTGGTCGATTCGCATCGCGCCACGCCGAAAGGCCGTTCCCTCAAATATTTATCAAAAAGAGTATCACGGTCCATCGGACGGCGAAACGGAGAATTCCATGAACCGAACCTGGACCTATCCCACCGGTTTCGTGAGATTCTCATAGTCGGCGAGTGCACGGCAGCCTGGTCACCGGCAACGGTGATCTGCATACTCATTATCACAGACGAAAAGAACCAGCCACCGGCTGGAGACGTCGGAGTACAGGAGGCCTCGGTGATCAGAATCTTCCAGCCGACAGTGGGCGAGGACGAACTTGCCGCGCTCGCAGAGGTCTTCGACTCGGCCTGGTTGGGCAAGGGTCCTCGGGCGGATGCTTTCGAGCAGGCGTTCGCTGGGCACCTCGATGTCGACGCCGAACAGGTGACCTCGATCAGTTCGTGCACGGCAGGCCTGTTCATCGCTGCGAAGCTCGCCGACCTCGGCCCGGACTGTGAGGCAGTGCTGCCGACCGTCAGCTACGTCGCCGCGGGCAATGCGGTGGCCGCGACGGGTGCGCGTCCTGTCTTCTGCGATGTCGACGAGCGGACTCTGAACCCGACCGTGGACGACGTCGAGGCCGCACTGACCCCGCGGACCCGGGCAGTGGTCCTCCTGCATTACGGAGGCTACCCGGGCAATGTCGTCGAGATCGCCCGTCTGTGCCGGGAGCGCGGCATCCTGCTCATCGAGGATTCGGCCTGCTCGGTCGCGTCGCGCGCCGGCGAGCAGGCGTGTGGAACCGTGGGCGATATCGGGCTGTGGAGCTTCGACAGCATGAAGATTCTGGTCACCGGCGACGGTGGCATGCTGTATGCCCGCGACCCCGAGATGGTCGAGCGCGCCAGGAAGCTGGCGTACCTGGGGCTGGAACAGTTCAGCGGGCTGTCGCAAGCACCCCTGGTCGACTCGCGCTGGTGGGAGTTCGAGGTCTCGTCGTTCTCCGGCCGCACGGTCATGAATGACATGCAGGCGGCGATGGGGCTGGTGCAGCTCCCCAAGGTGGAGGCATTCGTCAAGCGCCGCAGGGCGGTCGCCGAATTCTACGACCGCGAACTCGTCGACCTGGCCGGTGTTCGCATTCCCCCGCCGCTCCCCGCCGACCACCGGTCGTCCTATTACTTGTATTGGGTCCAGATGGAGACCGAGGTGCGCGACCGGGTGGCGAAAATGCTCCTCGACCGCGGCATCTACACCACCTTCCGCTACCCGGCACTGCACCGTGTCCGGGCTTACGGATCGTCGGCGAGCCTGCCCCGCGCCGAGCGCGCTGTCGACCAGACGCTCTGCCTGCCCCTGCACCAGGCGCTGACCGACGCTGACGTGGAACGCATTGCCGCGGAGTTCCGCAATGCGGTGTCGTCGGCCTCCGCGAACTCGCGATAAGACGCCCCGCGACCGAAAGCAGAAATGGAGTTGACGATGACGGTCCACGTATGGGGCTATCTCGACGAGTACCAGCAGGAGCGCGAGGAGATACTCGAGTGTGTCGACACGGTCTTCAGCTCCGGAAAGCTCGTCCTCGGCAAGAGCGTGCACATGTTCGAGCAGGAGTTCGCCGATTACCATAGCGTCGCGCACTGCGTAGGCGTCGACAACGGCACGAACGCCATCAAGCTTGCGCTGGAGGCGTTGGGCATCGGTCCCGGAGACGAAGTCATCACCGTGTCCAATACCGCGGCTCCCACCGTTGTCGCAATCGTGTCGACAGGTGCGACACCGGTCTTCGTCGACGTCCGCGAGGACGACTTCCTGATGGACACGACCCTCATCAGTGCTGCGATCACGGCTCGGACCAAGGCGATCGTCCCGGTCCATCTCTACGGACAGTGCGTCGACATGGCCGCTGTGGGCGCGATCGCCCGTGAGCACGGGCTGGCCGTGGTCGAGGACTGCGCCCAGGCCCACGGCGCCCGCCAGCACGGACATCTTGCCGGTACTTGGGGGGATGCCTCCAGCTTCTCGTTCTACCCGACCAAGGTCCTCGGTGCGTACGGCGACGGCGGTGCGGTGCTGACGCGGAACGAGGAAACCGACCGTGCACTGCGCCGCTTGCGCTTCTACGGCATGGAGTCCGACTACCACACCGTCGCGACGCCGGCGCACAACAGTCGGCTCGACGAAGTGCACGCCGAGATCTTGCGGAAGAAGCTCACCCGGCTGGATCGCTACATCGACCAACGACGCGCGGTCGCAGCGCGCTACGGGCGCGATCTCGGCGATACCGCGCTGAAGCTGCCGTCGACCGTGCAGGGAAACGAGCACGTCTACTACGTCTACGTGGTGAGGCACCCGGCACGCGATTCGATCATCGAGGCGATGCAGGAGCATGGTGTTCAGCTGAACGTCAGCTACCGATGGCCGGTTCACCTGATGACGGGGTTCGCCTATCTCGGGTACCGAGAGGGCTCGCTACCGGTAACGGAGAAACTCGCGGGCGAAATCTTTTCCCTGCCGATGTTCGCTTCGCTGCGGCGCGACGATCAGGACCACACCGTCGAAGCTCTTCGTGACGTGCTGGGAAGAATCTGAGACGGCTCGACGAAAGAGGAGTAGACACGTGGAGATCCGAGAACTGGCTGTCGAGGGTGCGCTCGAGTTCACGCCCTCGGCGTACCCCGACGAGCGGGGGCTCTTCGTGGCACCGTTCCAGGGACCCGCACTCGCCCAGGCGCGGGGCCAGGGCACGTTTCCCGTGCGACAGGCCAACCAGAGCCGGTCCCGGCGCGGGGCGCTCCGCGGGGTCCACTACACCCGAACGCCGCCCGGAGTCGCGAAGTATGTGAGCTGCGCCCACGGTAGGGCCCTGGACATCGTCGTCGACCTGCGCGTGGGCTCACCGACCTACGGACGGTGGGAGTGCGTCGAGATGAACCAGGAATCGTTCCGGTCGGTGTACTTCCCGGTGGGGGTCGGACACGCCTTCATCGCCCTCGAGGACGATACGGTGATGTCCTACATGCTGAATGGCAGTTACGTCGCCGAGAACGAACTCGCAGTCTCGGCGCTGGACCCTCGATTGGCGCTGCCGATCCCGGACGGGCTGGAGATGATCCTCTCGCCCCGGGACCGGGCCGCCATCTCGCTCGAGGACGCCGCCCGGCAGGGACTGTTGCCCGAGTACGACCAGTGCGTCCAGCTCGACGCCGAGCTGCGGCGACAGGGCGAAGGCGAGGCTCTCACATCCCGGTGAGCCTCAGCGGCTCACGGCCCGCCCGCAGCGCCAACGCCTCGATCACCGGCCGGTGATCGAGGCGTTGGCGTTGATCCGCCGGTACGCG
>NZ_JBSGJD010000043.1:0-46311 GCF_053605405.1 Amycolatopsis sp. NPDC003861 | reverse complement strand
CCGCCCCCGGGGTGGGGTGGGCGGGGCCGGGAGTTCACGGCGATGTCACTTGTCGGTCTTCGGCGCGGCCGGCTTCTTCGCGGCGGCGCTGGTGGTGCTCGACGTGGTGCTCCGGCGGGCCGGGGCGGCCGTCTTCGGGGCCGTCTTGTTCGCGACGCGGCGGCTCGCCGAGCGGGTCTCGTGGGCGACGTCGTCACCCAGCTCCTCGATGGCGTCGGCGGCCTCGCCGGCGACCTCGGTCACCTTGCGGGCGGTCTTCTCACCGACCGAGCGGGTGCGCTTGGTGAAGGTGCCCAGCACGCCGTCGACGCGCTCGCGCACCTCGGCGGTGACGCCCTCGACCTGGCCCTGCGCGGTGGTCAGGGCCTCTTCGAGCTGCTCGATGGCCTTCTTGACCTGCGGCTGCGCGGCGATCTTGTCCCACGCCTGCTCGCCCGACTCGGCCAGCTTGTTGTACAGCTTGAGCGCGGCCTCGGTGTACTCGTCGATGACCTTGCGCAGCTCGGCCGGGTCCAGCTTCTCGCGGAGGCTCTCGACGTCGGTCGGCAGCTCCTGCAGGTTCTTGCGGGCGGTCTCGCTGCCCTTGGTCACGTTCTCCTTGGCCTTCGCCACGGCGTCGGTGACGGCGTGGGTGGCCAGGTTGCCGGCGCCGAGCGCGGCGAGCAGCGGGGTGCGGACCTGGTCGAGGGCGTTGGTGACGGCCTTCTTGACGTCTTCGGTCTTGGGGGTGGTCATGCTGACTCCTCGGTTTTCGCGGCTGAAGCGGCTGATGTGGTGTCCGGGGCGGGAGTGGCGGCCGGCCGTGCCGCGGCGTTCTCCCGGCGGAAGGATTCGTAGACGTCGAGCAGGACCTGCTTCTGGCGCTCGGTCAGCTCGGCGTCGGCGCGGATCGCGTCGCCCACCGGCCCGCCCGTCGGCAGGTCGAGGATCCCGGCCTGCACATACAGCGCTTCCGCCGAAATGCGCAGGCCCTTGGCGATCTGCTGGAGGATCTCCGCGCTGGGCTTGCGCACCCCGCGCTCGATCTGGCTCAGGTACGGGTTGGACACGCCGGCGAGCTTCGACAGCTGGCGCAACGAGATCTTCGCGGTGTTGCGCTGCTGGCGGATGTACTCGCCGATGTCGGAAGCGATGTCCGCGACCTTTTCCATGGGACTGCCGGATCCTGACGTCCCACCGGTCTCTGTCATCCGGTCACCTCCTCGCGACACCTTCGACGGTACGCCGGAGTGCTAGCTATTGCAAGCACCCTGCTTGCAACCTTCGGGTGTGACGCTCACCGCTACCGTGGTCCCATGACGCGCTCGGCCCGGTTGCGGCGACGCCTCGTCGAGCACCTCCTCGACGAGGACGTCCTGCACGCGCCGGAGTGGATCGCCGCCTTCCGCTCGGTGCCCCGCCACGTCTTCCTACCGCGGTTCTTCGCCCCGGCGGGCGGGCTGTGGGCGGCGGTCGACCGCGGCGACCCGGGCTGGCTGGAGACCGTCTACTCCCGCGACGTGCTGGTGACGCAGCTCGACGACGACCCGGAGCGCTGGGAGGTCGCCCGGCGCGACGGCCCGGTGGCGGGCACGCCGACGAGCTCGTCGAGCATGCCCGCGATCATGGCAATCATGCTCGAGGAGCTGCGGGTGCGCGACGGGCAGTGCGTGCTCGAGATCGGCACCGGCACCGGCTACAACGCCGCGCTCCTGAGCCACCGCTGCGGGGCCGGCCGGGTGTCCACAGTGGACATCGACCCGGTGCTCGTCGGGACGGCGCGCGAGCGGCTGGCCGAGGCCGGGTACCACCCGGCCTGCGCGGTGGGTGACGGCGCGCTCGGCTTCCCGGCCGGCACGCTCTTCGACCGGGTGCTGTGCACGGCTTCGGTGTCGGAGATCCCGCTCCCCTGGCTGGCGCAGGCGAAACCGGGCGGGCTGATCGTCACGACGCTGAACCGCCCGATCGGCGCCGGGCTGGTCCGGCTGGTCGCCGACGACGACGGCACCGCTCAGGGCCGCGTCCTCGCGCGCGACGGCCGGTTCATGCCGCTGCGCGCGCACCGGCTCCCCGAGACGGGCCCGCTACCGATGCCCTCGCGCGGCGACTGGGAGCAGACGCGGCTGCCGATGTCGACCGTGCTCCAGCCGCGTCAGCAGTTCGAATTCTTCGCGGGACTGGCGCTGCCCGGTGTCCGCCCGGTGCGCGAGGGCGGTGAGGAAGCGTCGGGGCTCGCGCTGGTCCACCCGGACGGCTCGTGGGTCCGCCACCGCAAGCGCGGCGGCGCGAACGAGGTCGCCCAGGGCGGCCCGCGGGCGCTGTGGGAGCTCGCCGAGGCCGCCTTCGTCGACTGGTGCGAGCTGGGCAAGCCGGACCGCGACCGGTTCGGCGTCACGGTGACCGGCGACCGCCAGGAGTTCTGGCTCGACTCCCCCGGCGGCCGCACCTGGCCGTTGGGCTAAGGCAGCCGCGCGCGGATCCACTTCTCGACGTGGTCGGCCGTCGCCTCGTGGGAGACGTCCGTGGTGTCGAAGACGTCGACGCCGAGGTCCGGAGCCGACTTCCGAAGCCAATCGTTGAACTCCAGCATCTCGTCGATCCGCTCCTCGTCCCACTCCCGCCACGCCGGGCGCGCCCGCAGCCGGGCGCGCAACGACGACGGCGTGCCCACCAGCGCCAGGTAGTGGATGTCGCTGAAGAACGCGCGCTCCGGCAGCGACTCGAACTCCGGCGGCGCGACCGTCCCGCACAGCACGACCGGGCGGCCGTTCTGGTGCAGCATCGCCGCCATCCGCAGCCAGACCGACCGGAAGTCCAGTACGTCGTCGCGCAGCGCGCCGATCCAGAGGATGTCCTGGTCGAGCACGACGACGTCGCCGCCGAACCGCTCGGCCAGCAGCGGCCCCATCGTCGACTTCCCGGCCCCGCTCGGTCCGGTCAGCGCGAACAGCGGCAGCTTCTCGAACGACCACTCGTGCCCGCACTTGGCGCACGAGACGATCGAGCCCGTGACGACCGGGCGGTCTGCCCGATCGCCGCACGCCGGGCAGATCCGCAGGTCGAGCCCCATCTCAGTCGAAGAGGTTCTCGAGGAAGCTGCGCTTGCGGTGCCCGTGCCCGTACGGCCGCGGCGAATCCGAGTAGCCCCCGCGGTGCGGCCGCGGCGAGTCCGCGTAACCACCGCGGTACGCCTTGGGCGAGTCCGGGTAGCCGCCGCGGTAGGGCCGCGGCGAGTCGGGACGGCCGTAGTGCGCCGTCGGCGCCGGACCGGACTGGTAGGGCGGCGGCTGCTGGCCGTAGAACGAGCTCTCCGCACCGACGATCGCCTCGAGCTCGCCGCGGTCCAGGAAGATGCCGCGGCAGCCGTCGCACTGGTCGATGTGGATGCCGTTCTTGTCGACGGTCCGCATCTGGTTCTGACACTTCGGACAAATCACACCGCAGAGCCTACGCAAAAACGCGTCAGCAGGCGCAGAGGCAGAACGGGTGGCCGACCGGATCGGCGTAGACGCGGAACGTCTCCGGGTTGTCGTCGAGCAGCTTGGCGCCCAGCCCGAGCACGCGCTCGTGCGCCGCTTCCAGGTCCGTGACGTTCAGGTCCAGGTGCATCTGCTGCGGGTTCTCCGCAGACGGCCAAGCCGGCGGCCGGTAGTCGGGGACCCGCTGGAACGCGATGCCCGCGCCGCCCGCGGGGTTGGGCAGCGTCACCCAGTGCCCGTCTTCGGCCACTTCGGGGGCGTCCCACTCCAGCACCGAGCGGTAGAACTCGGCCAGCGCCGCCGGGTCCGGGCAGTCGAGGGCCACCACGCCCAGCGTCGGTACCGCACTCATCGTCGCTCCCTCCGATCCCGAGTAACCAGTGAAGCGATTATGTGGGTTAGCACCCCCGAAGGCAACCGCCGTACAGTCGGCAGGTGCACACCGACGCCTCCCTCGTGGTGGAGTTCCTCAACACGGTCAACGTCGAAGAGGGCACCGACCTGCTCGAAGATCCCGAGCGGTGGCGCGAGTGGGCGGCCGCGCACGAGCTGGCGGCCAACCCGGCCGCCGAGGCACGCGCGGCTCGCGACGCCCTGCGCGCGGCGATCGGCGACCCCCGCCTGCCGGGTGGCAGCGTCGACGTCGGCACCCGGATCTCCTTGACCGCGGACGGGCCGGCCCTGGTCGCGGACGACGTCGTCGGCGCGGTGTTCATCGCCTGCGCCCGGCTGGTCGTCCGCGGCGACTGGATCCGGCTGAAGATCTGCCCGGCGGACACCTGCCTGTGGGCGTTCTACGACGAGTCGCGCAACCGCTCACGCACGTGGTGCTCGATGCGCGTCTGCGGCAACCGCGAGAAGGCGCGCGGCTGGCGCGCCCGCGCCGCGGCGGGCTGAGCGGCCCTCATCCGAGCGGCGGACACTCGAACGGTTGTGGACAACTTGGGGACGAAGCACCACATATCCACGCCCCCGGGGCCCTGGCCCCCACACGTTGTGGACAGCCGTTAGGCCATCACCGTGAAAAGTTGTGGATAACCCGGGGGATAACTCAGCTTCCTGTGGACAACTGGTTTGAAGGTCCCCGGGGTGTGGTATAGAACTCGGCCCTCAGAACAGCAGCTCCGCGACCGCGTAGATGACGAGCCCGGCGAGCGCGCCCACCACCGTGCCGTTGATCCGGATGAACTGCAGGTCGCGGCCCACCTGGAGCTCGATCTTGCGGGACGTCTCCTCGGCGTCCCATCGCTCGACCGTGTCGGTGATGATGGTGGTGATCTCCCGTGAGTAGTTCTTCACCAGGTACGCCGCGGCGCCCTCGACCCAGCCGTCGGCCTTCGACCGCAGCTGGTCGTCGGAGACCAGACGGGTCCCCAGCGACACCAGCCCGAGCCGGACGCGGCGGCGCAGCTCGCTCGACGGGTCCTCGGCCGCGGTCAGGAGCATCTCCTTCGCCGTGCTCCACGCCGAGCCGATCAGGCGCTGGACCTCCTCGTGGTGCACGATCTGGCCCTTCACCTGCTCGGCGCGGGCCATCACGTCGGGGTCGGTCTGCAGGTCCTGGGCGAACTCGCCGAGGAACTTGTCCAGCGCCAGCCGCATCGGGTGGTTGACGTCGGTCTTGACCGCCCACGCGAAGGACAGGACCTCGCCGTAGACCTTGTCCGCGAGCATCTCGTCGACGAACTTCGGCGACCAGCTCGGCGCCCGGTCCGACACCACGCGCAGCATCGTCGTGTGGTTGTCGCGGACCCACTCGTACGCCCGGTCGCACATCAGGTCCACGAGCTTGTGGTGCGCGCCGTCGGCGAACACGCCCTGCAGGATCTTGCCCAGCGGCGGGCCCCACGGCTTGTCGATGATCCGCCGCGCGACCGCCTGCTCCATGATCGCCTGGACGTCCTCGTCCCGGAGGACGCGGACGGCCGCCCGGACCACCGGGGCCAGCTCGGACGTCACGCGCTCGGCGTTCTCCTCCTGCGCCAGCCACGCGCCGAGGCGCCGCGCGATCTCGACGCGCTTGAGCTTGTCGCGCACGACCTCCTCGGACAGGAAGTTCGAGCCGACGAAGTCGCCGAGGCTGTTGCCCAGCGCGTCCTTCTTGTTCGGGATGATCGCCGTGTGCGGGATCTTCAGCCCGAGCGGGTGCCGGAACAGCGCGGTCACGGCGAACCAGTCGGCCAGCGCGCCGACCATGCCCGCCTCGGCCGCGGCGCGCACGTACCCGACCCAGCCCGGCCAGCCGCTCGCCTGCGCCCAGCTGGTCAGCAGGAACACGAGCGTGGCACCGAGCAGGAACGACAGCGCGACCAGCTTCATCTTGCGCAGCGCGCGCCGCTTTTCCTCTTCACCGGCCGCGCCGCCCGGTGGGTCGGCGGGCGTCACCTTCGCGGGGGTCAGTTGCTCCACATCGCCATTGTCCGTGAGGATGGCTGATCGTGCGCGAACCTGCTCTCGTCCCCCGGCTGCGGCCGTTCACCTCGACCATCTTCGCCGAGATGACGGCGCTGGCCGTCCGGCACGACGCCGTCAACCTCGGCCAGGGCTTCCCGGACACCGACGGGCCGGACGGCATGCTCGAAGCGGCGAAGAACGCGCTGTTCGGCGGGGCCAACCAGTACCCGCCGGGGCCCGGGCGGCCCGAGCTGCGCGCCGCGATCGCGCGGCACCGGCAGCGCTACGGCACCGAGTACGACCCGGACACGGAGATCCTGGTCACCGCGGGCGCCACCGAGGCCATCGCGGCGGCGTTGCTGGCCCTGACCGAGCCCGGCGACGAGGTGATCGTCATCGAGCCGTACTACGACTCCTACGCCGCCGCGGTCGCGATGGCGGGGGCCGAACGCCGGGTTGTCGGCCTGGTCGAAGGCCCCGACGGCCGGTTCGGCCTCGACCTCGACGGCCTGCGTGCCGCCGTCACGCCGCGGACCAGGGCGATCCTGGTGAACTCACCGCACAACCCGACCGGCACCGTGTTCACCCGTGCCGAGCTGGAGGCGCTCGCCGCGCTGTGCGTCGAGCACGACCTGATCGCGATCTGCGACGAGGTCTACGAGCACCTCGTCTTCGACGACTCGGAACACGTGCCGCTGGTCACGCTGCCCGGCATGCGGCCGCGGACGGTGAGCATCTCCAGCGCCGGCAAGACGTTCAACTGCACCGGCTGGAAGATCGGCTGGGTCTGCTCGACGCCAGAGCTCGTCGCGGCGGTGAAGGCGGCGAAGCAGTTCATCACCTTCGTGTCCGGCGGGCCGCTGCAGCCGGCCGTCGCGCACGCGCTCGACCACGAGCTGCCCTGGGTGGAGGGCCTGCGCGCGTCGCTGCAGGAGAAGCGGGACCGGCTTTCGGCCGGGCTCGCGGACGCCGGGTTCGCCGTCCGGCGGACGGCGGGCACCTACTTCGTCTGCGTCGACGTGCGGCCGCTGGGCTTCACCGACGCCGCCGACCTGGCCTGGGAACTGCCGGGCCGGGTCGGGGTCGCCGCGGTGCCGGTGAAGGTGTTCACCGATCACCCGGACGAGTGGAAACACCTGTTGCGTTTCGCGTTCTGCAAGCGCAACGAGGTCATCGACGAGGGCATCACCCGATTGCGCAAACTGGTCTGATCACCGCGGTCCGGCTGAGTAGACGTCGTTCCGGCGCGAGCACACCCCGGCCGGGGCCGCGGAGCCCGGATGGACCAACCGCCGGGTCCACCACTTGCCGCTCAGGGTCGTCACTCTCCGCGTTGGTGGCGGCAGCGTCCACGATGGACGCAGCGACGTCCTCGACGCGCGGCTCCGCCTGGCGCGCCCCCGCCGCACCGGGCGCCCCGCGCGGCGTCTCGGCGACGAGTTCGCGATCACGGACCGCAGCCGGATCCGGAGACGGTCCGGGGCGCGCGCTTTCGGGGCAGGGCAAGCGAAGCCGCGCGCGGAACCCGTTCGGCCCAGTGGCCGTCCCACATCCCGGTCAAATTCCGGTCACTTGGCCGGAACCGCCGGTTGCGCACCGAGCGGAACCGGCTCGACACAAAGCGCGTTCGGGCGCACGGAAACATCAGGTCAACGCTGAGATGTGCAAATTGCAGAACTCGTCCGAATGGCCGTAAGCGAGCACCCGAACGGCACTCAGAGTGATCAACTTGTCGGCCGCAGATACCTTGCGCGACAGGGCCGCTCGGCCTTGCGGGCTGGATCGAACGCGGGAGAGATGAAAGACTCCCGAGCGGCGCTGGAAAGAGTGCAGCCCCGGGGGAACTGCGACCTGACCGGAGAAAGACCCCAGCAAGAACAGGCTCGAGCGGAAATCGCGGAAGCCTCAGGCGCGGACGGTGGTGGTGGCGGTGAGCAGCACGGCGGACGCGCGCCGCGACGCTCCCGTTCGGCCTGCGCTGGTCGTCTCGCACGCGCGCGTACGCACGCCGCGCCCGTGGACGGCGTCGCTGCAGCGGCCCGCCGCCAAGATCCTGGTCGCCGGCGGCCTGACCCTCGCCGGCTGGCTGCTCGGCGCCGCGCTGTCCGGCAGTACCGCGTCGGCGGCCGAGCGCCCGGCGTGCCCCGAGGCGCCCGTGGTTTCCACTGTGGACCACGCCGCGAAGCCGCTCTGGCACGCCCGGCACCGCAAGAGCCACCACGAGACCGGCGTCGGCACCTGCTCGGCGCAGCCGAAGGCCGACACCTCCGAGCCGCCCGCGGCGGACGAGACGCAGCCGGCCGAAGCGCCCACCGCGGCCGAGACCACAAAGGACGACCCGGAAAACCCTTCCGCTGAGGCCGCCACCACGGCGGAGCCGTCGGACACCTCGCCCGCCGAGGAGCTCGCGGCCGCCAAGAAGGCGACGTCCTCGGAGAGCTCCGAAGCGCCGAAGGCCACCTCTTCCAGCGGGAACCTGCTCGGTCTGGTCGGCGGCACCCTGAAGGCGGTCACCGGAACGACCACAAAGGACAGCGCCGACGCGCCGGTCAAGGCCACGTCGTCCGACGGTGGCCTGGTCGGTGGGCTCGTCGGCGGCGTGCTGAACGTGGTCGGCGGGACGCTCACCACCGTCACGGACACCCTCGGCACGGTCACCGACACGCTGTCCCACACCGTGCTCGCGCCGCTCACCCAGCCGCCCGCCGGCTACCCGGACGCGCCGGTGCTGCTGCCTTTGGACGACCTTCTGAACCCCGTGCTCGGCGGCAGCTCGAACGCCGGCGGCGGGACCGCGGTCGTCCCCGGCGTCGCGGCCGTCGTCACCCAGGCACCGGCCGCGGTCGTCGAGACCGTCCCCGCCGCGGCCGCCACGACGGCCGACCAGCAGCAGCCCTCCCGCGCCTCGGTCGTGCACCTGGTCGTCGTCCGGCACGCCGGCTCGCTGCCGGCGGTCCACGAGCAGCCGCGCGACTCCGGCACCCACGTCACCGGCGGCGGCGACTCCACGCCCGGCCTGCCCGGCGGCACCACCGCCCCGAGCGCGCCGGCTCCCACCGCGGCCCCGGGCCACGACGGCTCCGGCGGCGCCCGCCACGCGTTCGCCGTCCACACCGACGACGTCACCACCACGCAGCTCAAGCTGATCGGCACCAGCCGCGACCACGAGGTCGACGGCGCGGGCCGGGAAGCCGCCCTGCCCACCACCTCCCCCGACTGACCCCCGACCGGGCAGCCGGGGACAAGTGCGCCCAAATCAAGATCATCAAGGTGCACCCGTACGCCGTTGAGGCGTGACGTTTCCCCTGCTCCAGCCAGCAATCCGTGGCTCTTTCACGTCTCGTGACGCCGCACGCGCGTCCGACGTACCCCCGGGGCGAAAACCATGCGAAACCACAGACTTTCCGACCGGCCGACCGCGCCCGGCCGGGTCGGATCCCGGTCCCGGCGCCGCGCTGCCCCCGCGGCGCCGGGACCCACACCGGGTGCGCTCCGGGAGCCCTTGCTCACCGCGCCGAGCGAGGACTCGCAGTACCGCGAGCGCACCTGAGCCGCCGGCTTCCCGGCACGTCGAGGGGCTGTGCCGGGAAGCCGCGGTACCCGCGAACGGGGTCACGTCCGTGAGCGGGTGTGTGGAACGACGAACCGGTGCGCTGGATGCACATGAACGCCGCCCATCCCTGGGAGCAGGCTCGCATCCAGCGCACCGGTTCCGTCATGCGATGGGCGCGTCCAAGGACGGCGGGGTGCCGCGGACCGACGCTTCGGCCGCGCTCAGCCGCCGGACCGCCTCGCTGATCCGGTCCGGTGGCAGGGAAAACGGCAGCCGGATCCAGCGTTCCAGCCCGCCGTGGACGCCGAAGCGCGAGCCCGGCGCCACCTGGACGCCGTGGCTCGCCGCCGCCACCGCCAGGCGCGAGCTCACCGGCTCCGGCATCCGGCACCACAGCGACAGGCCGCCCGCCGGCAGCGTGAACGTCCAGTCCGCGAGGTGCCGGTGCACTGCGCCGGCCAGCGCGTCGCGGTAGCCGTGCAGCTCCTCGCGCCTGCGGTGCAGCAGGGTTTCGTCGGCCATCAGCTCGGTCAGCACGAGCTGCTCGAACACCGGTGACCCGAGGTCGACCGCGTAGCGCGCCGAAACCAGGCGGCCGAGCAGGTCCTCCGACGCGCGGATCCAGCCGAGCCGCAGCCCGCCCCAGTGCGTCTTCGACGCCGAACCGACGCAGATGGCCAGGTCGCCGGCGAACGCGGCCAGCGGCGGCGGACCGTGCCGGGGGTCGTCCTCCAGGTCGAGCTCGACGAGCGTTTCGTCCACCACGACCGGTGTCCGGGCGCGGGCCAGCACGGCTCCGAGCCGGGAGCGGCCGTCGGTGTCCAGGCGCAGGCCGGTCGGGTTCTGGAAGTCGACGACGAGGTAGGCGAACCGCGGGGACGCCTGGCGCAGGGCCGCGTCGATGCCGGCGATGTCCCAGCCGCGCTCGCCGCTCGGGTCGAGCGCGACCGGCACCGGGATGGCGTGCGCGGCGCGGATCGCCTCCAGGGCGTTCGGGTACGTCGGCTGCTCGACCAGCACGCGATCGCCGGGCCCGGCGAGCATCCGCAGGACCAGCACGAACGCGTGGTGCGCGCCGTTGGTGACCATGACCTGGGCCGGCGTCGTCGGCAGGCCGCGCTCGGTGTAGCGCCGCGCGATCCGCTCGCGCAGGGCGGGCAGGCCGCGCTCCTGATAGCCGTGGTCGCTCAGGTGGTCGGCGAGCCGGACGCGCGCCGCGTCGACCGCCGCGGCCATGCCCGGGACGGCGGGCGAGGACGCGTGGGTGAAGTCGATCGAGCCGTCACCCGCCGGCGCGAGCGGGCCGCGGCGCCGCCGCCCGGGCGCGGCAACCCACGAACCCGCACCGCGGCGGCTCGCGACCAGCCCGCTCTCCCGCAACCGGTCCAGCGCCGCGCCGATCAGCGTGCGGCTGGCGCCGAGCGCGTCGGCCAGCTCGCGCTCGGCGGGCAGCCGGGTGCCCAGCGGGAGCTGGCCGTCAAGCACCTGCAGTTCGATGGCCGCGGCGAGGTCGGCAGCTCCCTGACGAGAGCCACCTTGCCGCCACGAGCCCAGCATGACGGCCAATCGCGAACCAGAAATACGTCCACCTACCGGGAGCACGGCTTCCATAAGGCCAATATCCCGGAATTGGCTATGGTTTACCAGTCCACTCTCCGGCGATAGTGCGGTCGTGACTCAGATCGACCTCCGGCCCGTCCGGATCTCCCGCAACCCCGTCCGCCGCAGCGTGCAGCTGCTCGCCGGCCTCACGCTCTACGGCGCCAGCGTCGCCCTTGTCACCCGCGCCGGCCTCGGGCTCGAGCCGTGGAGCGTGCTGGCCGAAGGCGTGATGAAGCACACCGGCCTGACGTTCGGCACCGTCACCGGCCTCATCTCGGTGGCCGTGCTGCTGCTGTGGATCCCGCTGCGCCAGCGGCCCGGCATCGGCACCATCGCGAACGTCGTGATCATCTCGGTCGTGGTCGACGTCGTCCGCGCGTTCCTCCCCGACCAGCACGAGCTGGCGTGGCAGATCGCGCTGCTGGTCGGCGGAGTGGTGCTCAACGGGGTCGCGACCGCCACCTACGTCGGCGCCCGGCTGGGCCCGGGCCCCCGCGACGGCCTGATGACCGGGCTCGCCGGCCGCACCGGGTGGCCGATCCGGCTGGTGCGCACCGGCATCGAGGTGACCGTGGTGGCGGCCGGTTTCCTGCTCGGCGGGACCGTCGGCGTCGGCACGGTGCTCTACGCGCTCACGATCGGCCCGCTCACCCAGGCGCTGCTGCCCTGGACGACCTGGCGCGAGAGCTAACCGGCTTTGCGCTGCTGGACGGCCCGGCGCAGCGTGAGGTAGTCCGCGCCGCGCCGGGCGAGGACGTCATCGGTGCCGCGTTGCTGGGCCAGCGCGAGCAGGATGTGCTCCTGGCCGAGGTGCTTGTCGCCCAGCCGGACGGCTTCCTTGAGGCTCAGTTCCAGGGTTTTCTTCGACTGTGCGGTGAACGGGATGTGCCCGCGCTTGGCCGGGCCGAGCCGCCCGGCCAGCGCCCCCTCGCCGTGCGTCTGCTCGACGCGCTCGACGATCTGCTCGACGTCGATGCCGAACTCGGTGAGCGCCTCGGCGTCGGCGTCGCTCACACCGCCGCGGCGCCGGGTGCGGGCCAGCTCGGCCGCGATGTCCTCAGTGGACACGCCCAGGTCGGTGAGCACCGGAGCGCCGGTCTTCACCAGCCCGGCGAGCAGGTGGGCGGGCCCGATTTCGACCGAGCCGGACTCCCGAGCCACGATCTGCGCTTCGACGACCGCCATCCGCGCGTCGGCGGTGAACCTCTCGAACATCAGTGCCTCCCGTACTTCTTGTGCACGGCCTGCCGACTGACCCCCAGCTCGGCGGCGATCTCCTGCCAAGACCAGCCGTGCACCCGCGCACTGCGCACCTGCACGGCCTCGAGTTGTTCCAGCAGCCGCCGCAACGCGGCGACCGCGCGCAGCCCCACCCGGGGATCGCGATCACCCGCCCGGGCGGCCAAATCCGTCGCTTCCGTCATGCTTGTCAACCTACGTTGACATTCGGATGCTGTCAACTGAGGTTGACATGGTGGTTCTCGGCGCTGAGTTGCGGCCGTCGGCTGGGCTGCTCTGGGACGGCTTGTTCACATCTCGGCTGGGGTGTGGACAATGGGTTCTGAGCTGGGGTTTTCGCGGCTTTTCGTCGGGCGCCCTCGATAGACTGGACCTGGGGACGCCCCCCTGGGAGGGCGGGGGACGGCGAAGTCCCCTGATGCGGGTTCTGGCGCTCCTCGGACGTCGTAGGCGCCGGTGCGGGCGAGGCACCCCGACTTTGCCGGGACCCCTGCCTAGGGGCGACGAGCTCGGTGCCCACCACCCCGAAGCCTGAATTGTCACTACGGCCGGTGGTGCCGCGTCAAGGCGGGAAAGCGTGCCTTGACCCGGCACCACCGTCCGCGTGCTGGCTTCGGATCGGGGTGGTGGGGCAGGTCTGGGTGGGGTGCTGGCTTGGGCGTCCGCGTCTCGTTCGAGCCGGTAAAGCATCTGCGAAAGGGCGCTCCGATTTCGCCGGAGGGCGGGCAAGTGTGCCGGCTCACCGAGCCCCGCTCAGCGCGAACGTGCCGGACGGGCGACGTACAGTCGGGTGATGCCCGAGATCGCGATTGCCGAACGGGCCGGGGTGGGCGCCGATGGCCACCCACGCCCCACCGAGGACCACGTCGTCGTGCTGGACAACGCGGTGCTCGTCCTCGACGGCGCCACTTCTTCGGATCCCTCGCACCCGCCCGGCGGCTGGTACGCCGAACGCCTGGCCCGGCGCCTCGCCGGCGACCTCCGCGCGGCCCCGGACGCCGACCTGACCGAGGTGCTGACCAGCGCAATCGCCGCCCTCACCGCCGAATACGAACTACAGCCGCAACGTTCGCCGTCGAGCACGGTTGCGGCCGTGCGCTGGCTCGAAGACCGGGTCGATGCGCTCGTCCTGGCTGATAGCCCGGTCGTCGGGTTCGGCGGCTTCGGCGTCGACGTCGTCTCGGATGACCGGCTGACCCGGCTGCGAAGACGCGGGCTGCTCCAGACCGGCGCCGACGTCCGGCGCCGGCGCAACGCCCACGACGGCTTCTGGGTCGCCGAAGCCGTCCCGGGGGCCGCTGCCCACTCGGTCCGGCGCAGCTGGCCGCGGGCCGATGTCGACGCGGTGCTGCTTGCCAGCGACGGTGTGTCCATCGGCGTAGACCAGTACGAACTTTTTGACTGGCGCAAAGTTCTGGCGATCACCCGCGGCGACGGGCCGGACGCCGTGCTCGATGCCGTCCGCACCGCCGAAAAGCAGGATCCGGACGGCGAGCGCTGGCCCCGGCCGAAGCGGCACGACGACCAGGCGCTCGTCCTCGTGGACTTCAATCAGGGGCCGAATCAGGGTCTTCCCTGATCACGGCGGTCGCGTTTCCCGCGAACCTGGACGCATGGGGACGGAAACGGGGAAGCGCACGAGACCGTGGCGGCTCGTCGCGGTGGCGGCGATCGGGTGGGGCCTGTTCACCGCCGTGGTGCTGCACATCGTCAGCTCGCGCAATCCGGTGTACGACACGCTGTCGAGCTACACGGTGACCGACCGCGGCGAAGGGATGCTCGCGGCGAGCGTGCTCTCGCTGGCCATCGGGTCGCTCGCCGTGCTCGGCGCGCTGCAGGTCGCCGGCGTGCCGTTGTCGCGGACGACCCGGTTGCTGCTCGCGTTGTGGGCGCTCGGGCTGGCCGCGGCCGCGGTCTTCCCGGCCAGCTACCCCGAGGCGCCCGACCCGGTGAGCGGCGAAATCCACCTCTACGCGTGCCTGGTCGCGTTCTGCAGCCTGCCCGGCGCGGCGATCTCGCTGCTGGAGCCGCTGAAAGGCCGGTCGGAGCGCGTCGCGCTGGTCCGGTCGATCCGGCTGACCGCGGGCGCGTTCGCGCTCTTCGCCCTGAGCTTCGTGTTCGTGCGGCTGAGCGAGGCCGGGGTGACGCCGTTCCGCGAAATCTCCGACGCCTTCCCGATCGGCGTCACGCAACGGCTGCTGCTGCTCGCCGACGTCGTGCTGCTGGGAACGCTGCTGTGGCTGGCGGCCCGGCTGGAGTCAGCTTTCGACGGCCGCCGCGAATTCGGGCGCGTAGCCGTACAGGCCGGGCATGCCGCCGGTGTGCAGGAACACCACGTGGTCGTCCGGAGCGAAATGGCCCGCCCATTCGACCAGCGCGGCGGCCACTTTGCCGGTGTAGACCGGATCGAGCACCACGCCCTCGGTGCGCCCGAAGAGCCGTAACGCGTTCCAGACGGCGTCGGTCGGGATGCCGTAACCGGGGCCGAGGGTGGAATCGCCCAGCCTCGCGTGCGGGAAGGGCGACGGCGGCGGCTCGACGCCGAGGAGCTTGGCCGCGCCGTCGACGAGGTCGCGGAGGTTCTCCGTGGCCTCGTCGAGCGGGTGGCTGACGCAGGCGACGCCGACGCCGAGGCCGCCGAGCAGCGCGGTGGCCAGGACAACGCCGGCCGCAGTGCCGCCGCTGGCGTGCGGGACGACGAGGTGAGCGCGCTCGATGCCGCGTTCTTCCAGCTGCTTCGCGAGTTCGTACGTAGCACGGACGTAGCCGAGGGCGCCGAGGTCGTTGGAGCCGCCGACCGGAATCGTGAAGACCTTCCGGCCGTCTTCCTGGGCTTCGGCGACGAGCCGGTCATACGTGCGGCCGGTCTCCTCGCCGTCCGCGCAGACGTGGACGGTCGCGCCGAACAGCTTATCGAGCGGGAGGTTGCCGCCGCGTTCGTACGCCTCGCCGTCGCGCGGGACCTTGGCGGTCAGCACGAGTTCGCAGCGCAGGCCGAGCTTCGCGCACGCGGCGGCGGTTTGACGGCCGTGGTTGGTCTGGAGCGCGCCGAAGGTGATCACGGTGTCCGCGCCGGCCGCCTGGGCCGCGCCCAGGTGGTACTCGAGCTTGCGGAGCTTGTTGCCGCCGGCGCCGAGCGGGTGGACGTCGTCGCGCTTCAGCCAGAGGTTGCGCAAGCCGAGGGCTTCGCCGAGCCGCGGCGCCTCGTGCAGCGGCGTCGGCCAGCCACCCAGGTCGACGCGGGGAATCGCCGCCAGCGCGGCGTCGGGGAATCCGGCGAAGTCGAACGTCATCGGCCCTCCAGGCTCGGCTTTCTAACCACTATAGGGGGTTAAAGCACCGCGAAGCGGAGCTCAGTGTGCGGCCCGACCTCGCGCACGCCATCGCGAATGTCCAGCGGCCGAGTAGCCAAAGACCGTCGATATCCGGTAACGTTCGTTCGAACGAACGAGAACCTTCGGGGGCCACCATGACCGCTACGAGCCTCGACTTCACCGGCCTCGCGACCCAGGCTGCGCAGCTCGCCGCGGGTGAAATCACCTCCGCGGAGCTCACGGCGGCCGCGCTCGGGCGGGCGCACGCGAGCCAGCCGACGCTCAACGCGTTCCGCCACCTGCGTGACGACGAAGCCCTCGCCGAAGCCGCCGAGGCGGACCGCCGCCTGGCCGCCGGCGAGCGCGCTCCCCTGCTCGGCGTGCCGGTCGCGATCAAGGACGACGTCGACCTCACCGGCCTGCCCACCTCGTTCGGCTGCCTCGGCGAATTCCCGTGCGCGACGGCCGACGCGCCCGCGGTCGCGCTGTTGCGCGAGGCCGGAGCGGTGATCATCGGCAAGACGAACACCCCCGAACTGGGCCAGTGGCCGTTCACCGAGGGCCCGGCCTTCGGCGTGACGCGCAACCCGTGGCACACCGGCCACACCCCAGGGGGTTCTTCGGGCGGGAGCGCGGCCGCGGTGGCGTCGGGGGTCATCGCGGCCGCGCTCGGGTCCGACGGCGCCGGTTCGGTGCGCATCCCGGCCGCGTGGACCGGGCTGGTCGGGATCAAGACCCAGCGCGGCCGGATCCCGACCGACGGCGAGCTGTTCCACGGCCTCACCGTGCTCGGGCCGCTGGCCCGCACCACCGAGGACGCCGCCCTGCTGCTCGACGCGGCCGCCGGGACGTCCGGCGTGTTCCGCGCGGCCGCCGCGCGCGAGCCCGGGAAGCTGCGGATCGGGCTGTCCACGCGGATCCCGTTCACCGCCACCAAGACCCGCCTCGACCCGGTCGTCGACGCCGCCGTGCGCCGGCTCGCCGAGTCCCTGGCCGGGCTGGGGCACGAGATCGTCGAGGTCGAGCCGGACTACGGCCTGATCGGGCTGACCTTCCTGCCGCGGTCGCTCACCGGCGTCCGCGATTGGACGCTGCGGGTGCCCGACCGGGCCGGGCTCGACCCCCGCACGCGCAGCAACGCCGGCCACGGCCGCCTGCTGGCCGGCCCCGCACTGCGGCTGGCCCGTGCCCTCGAGCCGGGCCTGCACCGGCGGATCGGCTCGGTGTTCGGCCGCGTCGACGTCCTGCTGACGCCGACCACCGCCACCCCGCCGCCGGCGATCGGCACGTTCGACGGGCTGTCCGGCTGGGAGACCGACCAGGCCATGATCGCCGCGTGCCCGTACGCTTGGCCGTGGAACGTGCTGGGCTGGCCGGGGGTCAACGTCCCGGCCGGGCAGACGGCGGACGGGTTGCCCCTCGGCGCGCAGCTGCTCGGCCCGTCGCACGGCGAGGAGCGGCTGATTTCGCTTGCCGCGCAACTGGAAGAGGTCGAACGGTGGCCGGAGCGGCATCCCGCGACAAGCTGGTGAGCACCCGGGAGGCCATCCTGCGCGGCGCGCTGACCGTCGTCGGCGAACACGGTGTCGGCGGGCTGACCAACCGCCGGATCGTCGCCGCCGCGGGTGTCTCCCTCGGGACGCTGACCTACCACTTCCCCAGCCAGACGGCGTTGCTGCGCGAGGCGATGCTGCTGTTCGTCGAGGACGAGACGGCGAAGCTCGGCGCGATCGTGGACGGCTACCGCTCGGAGGGGCTGAGCGTCGAGCAGGCGGCGTCGGTGGTGGAGCACGTGATCGCGCAGCTGCCGTTCGGCGCGGACGAGCTCGGCGCGCACGAGTTGTACCTGCAGGCGGCGCGAGACCCGGAGCTGCACGAAGCGTCTTCGCGGTGCTTCGCGGCGTACGACGAACTGGCGGTGACGATCCTCAGCGCGTTGGGAGTGCCCGACCCGGGGCGGCTGGCGGGGCCGGTGGTGGCGCTGATCGCGGGGTTGCAGCTGCGGCGCCTGGCGACGGGCGAGACGGACACGCCGGTCGCCGAGCCGCTGATGATGTTGCTGCGCGGAGCTTGATGGCCCGCCCGGTCGTCCGCGGCACGGCGGCGTGGAAGTACTTCGGCGACTTCCGCGACGGGCTGCTGGCCGGGCAGGTGCTGGTGCTGCAGGTGGCCCACCCGGTCGTCGCGGCGGGGGTGCGGGACCACTCGGATTACACGTCGGACCCGTGGACGCGCCTGATGCGAACGGGCGCATCGCTGTCGATTTACGTCTACGGAGGGCCAGCGGGCGCGCGCGTCGAGGCGGCTCGGTTGCGTGCGTTGCACCGGAAGTTCACGGGTGTGGCGGACGGGCGGCGGTACAGCGCGTTGGATCCTGCGGCGTATGCGTGGGTGCATGCGACGTTGGTGAAGGTTCCGGTTGATGCGCAACGGTTCTTCGGGCGGCGTCTGTCCACATCGGAACTGGACGAGTACTACGAGCAGATGTGTGACATCGGGCGGATGCTGGGGGTGCGTTCGCAGGATTTGCCGCCGGACTGGGCGGCTTTCGAGCGGTATTACGACGCGATGGTGGCGGGATTCGCGACGAATCCGACGATCGAGCAGCTTTTCGAGACGATCCGGACGGTGCGGAAGCCGGTCCGGTGGCTGCCCGACTCGTGGTGGCGGTGGCACGCGCGGATCCAGATGTTCCTGATCCGGGCGACGCTGCCGCCGGCTTTCCGGGAGCGCCTAGGTCTACAGTGGACTTTGCGGGACCAGCGACGGTTCGACCGGTTAGCGGCGGCGGTGCGGCTGCTGGCGACACCGATCCCGGCCGGCTTGCGGACCGCGCACATGCGGTGGATCGGGAAGCTCAACGTGTGGTTCCGCGCGCATCCTAGGGTTTACGACCGGTTGATCGGCGGCAATGGCCCCGGCTCGGCGCGGCGGTCTTGACGCCGCTCGGCTGGGCCTTCGGTGGTCGAGGGCGCAACTCGCGCGTTTGAGGCGCGATCTTGCGTGATCGCCGGCCGAACTCGCGTGATTGACGGCGGATCTCGCTTGATCGCAGGCCGAACTCAGGTGATCGCAGGCCGATTCCGCGTGATTGACGGCCGAACCCGCGTGATCGGGGAGCGATCTCGTGTGAGTGAAGGCGTAACTCGCGTGATTAGAGGCGCAACTCGCGTGGCTGGAGGGGCGACACGTGGGATTGGAGGGGCGGTGGCCCGCGGGGGCGCCCCCCGTCTCCAGCGTATCGGGTGCCTATGACGGAATGCGGTGGTGAGGGAGGTGACTAGGCCGGGTTGTCCACATCTTGCCTCGCCTGGGGAGCGGTGCGGGCGTAGTGGGCTCGGGCTTTGGCTCGGTTGCCGCAGCGGGACATCGAGCACCACTGGCGGTTGCGGCGGGGTGAGGCGTCGCAGAACCGCAAGCCGCAGTCGTCGGCTGCGCAGACTCGGACCTCCGCCTCGCTCGTGGCCAGGTCGATTGCGTCCGCCGCCAGGGCTGCGAAGGCTGCCGCCACCGGGTCCTTCGGGGCCGGGACCTCGCGGCGCAGCTGTCCACCCGCCAACGCCAAGCGCGGCGGGGGTGCCGGTGCCGAGGCTGCCGCGTTGTTCACCAGCTCGACGTCCATCGAGGACGGCTCCTCCGGCGGCAGCAGCACCCGGTCGATCGCCTCCCGCAGCGCCTTCGCCGCCAGGACGTTGCCCGCCGTCACCGGCACCGGGCCCGTCGTCAAGCCCGCCAGCGAGAACCACTCCGCCAGCGCGTCCGGGCTCGTCAGCAGCTCCACGCCCGACTCGTGCCGGCTGCGCATCGTGTTGACGAGGTCGAGGCACGGCCGTCCGCCGTCGAAGACCCACTCCATGCTCGTCATTCTAACCCTTGAAGACAGTTAGAAGCAGCGCTACCGTCTAACCCTATGAACCGGTTAGAAAGCATGGCCACCGTGAACGGTATCCGCCTGCACTACCTGCGCGCCGGTGACGGCCCGCCGCTGTTCCTGCTGCACGGCTGGCCGCAGACGTCGCACTGCTGGCACCAGGTCCTGGACCCCCTGGCCGAGACGCACACCGTGATCGCCCCCGACCTGCGCGGCTACGGCCGCAGCGACAAGCCGAGGGACGGCTACGACAAGCGCACCATGGCCGCCGACATCGCCGCCCTCGCCGAGCACCTCGGGTTCGCCACCACCGCCGTCGTCGGGCATGACCGCGGCGGCCGCGTCGCCCACCGCTGGGCCCTCGACCGCCCGGACCAGGTCGAACGCCTCGCCGTGCTCGACATCGCCCCGACCCGCGCGATGTGGCAGCGCCTCGACGCCGGCATCGCCAAGGGGTACTGGCACTGGCTCTTCCACCTCCAGCCCGACCTGCCGGAACTGCTGGCCGGCCAGAACATCGCCGCCTACCTCGGCTACTTCTTCGAGCGCTGGACCCACCAGCGCCACGCCCTCGACGCCGACGCGCAGGCCGAGTACGTCCGCGCCTTCTCCCAGCCGGGCGCGCTCCGGGCCGGCTTCGACGACTACCGCGCCTCCTTCCCCGACGACGCCGAACTTGACGACGCCGACTTCGCCGCCGGAAAGCGCCTCACCCAGCCACTTCTCGCCCTCTGGGGCGCGAACGGCCTGCTCGGCACCCTCCCGACGCTCGACATCTGGCGCGAGTACGCCGACGACGTCACCGGTCAGGCCCTGGCCGAGTGCGGTCACTTCCTGCCCGAGGAGCAGCCCGGCGAAGTGGTCGTCCACCTGCGGAAGTTCCTCCACCCCTGAGACCCCCGGGGCCTCCGGTCCCCCGAACTGGGGACCGGAGTTCCCTCGCCGCCGTGACGCCCGCCACCGGATCCACCGGTTAGGTTCGGCACACGATGGGGAGCAAACCAAGAGCCGTACTGCTGATGCTGCTGGCCGCACTGGGGATCGTGGCCGGCGGCGGGATCGCGCACGCCGACGGCGCACCGAGCGGCACCGACGTCCAGGTCGCCCAGACGCTCGGCGAGCGCGAGCTCACCGTGATCATCCGGCGCGTCGACACCACACCGTCGCCACTGCGGGTGGACGTCGTGACGCACCAGGGCACCGCGCCCGGCACGCTGCACCTGGCCGTCGCGGCCGACGGCGTCCCGAGCTCACGCGCGGACGTCGTCCTCGGGGCCACGCCGGGCGTCTACCCCGGAAATCTCCAAGTCGACAAACCGGGACCGTGGGAACTCTCGCTGAGCGACGACACCGGGCGGAAAGCCACGATCCCGTTCATCGTGCCCGCCCGGGTGGTCCCACCGTGGGAGAAGGCGACCTACGGCGGGTTCGTCGCCGCGGGCGCCTTCCTGCTCATCGCCCTGGTCGTGGGGCTGCGCGCCAAGCGGACGGCGTTCGCGCTCATCCCGGGCGCCGGCGTGGTCGCCGCGATCGCCGTCGCCGTCACCGGGGCGCTGCTGTCGGCGGGCACTCCCCCGCCACCCGCGCCCGGCAGCCGGCTGGACCCGACGTTCGACAACGTCACCGACCCGTACGCGAACGCCCAGATGTCCACAGTGGATTACTCGCGGCCGCCGGTGAACCTGACCGTCCGAGCGGGGAACGACGACCTCGAGCTGAGTCTCACCGACGGCGCCACCGGCCGCCCGGCCGACGACCTGCTGGTCCGCGACAACGCCCTCGTGCACCTGGTGCTCGTCTCGCCGTCCGGCCGGCTGAGCCACCTGCACCCGGTGCGCGTCGGCCCCGGCGACTACCGCGTCCACCTCGCCGATCCGGAGACGGGCACGTACGCGGTCGCGGCCGAACTCGCCCGGCGCGGCGGCGGGGTCCAGCTGGCTCGGTCCACAGTGGACCTCAAGGGCACCGCCGCTCCCGCACCCGAACCACCCGGCGCCGGGCCGCGGACGATCGACGGCACGCCGGTCGACCTCACCGTCAGTCCCGGGACGCCGACGACGATCACCGCGCGCTTCCCCGCCCAGGACCTCCAGCCGTGGCTCGGCATGCTCGGCCACCTGATCGTCGCCGGGCCGATCACCGGCCCCGTCGGCGAAAGCGCCGCCAAGGCACCGACGTGGGCGCACGTCCACGCCATGATCCCGCCGGTCGCAGGCCAGCAAGACCGTCCTGATGAGACAGTCGCCGCATACGGCCCGGACGTCGGCTTCACCTACACCTTCGCCCAGCCCGGCCGGTACCGGATCTGGTTGCAGGCCGAACGCGGCTATCGGGTGCTCACCGTGCCCGCCGTGGTCGACGTCCCGACGACAGGAGCCGGCCGGTGAAACGCCCCACGTTGCTGATCGCCGTCGTCGCCCTGGTCGTCGCGGCCGGTGCCGCGTGGCTGCTCTGGGGTGGCGGCGACGCGAAACCCACGGCCCAGCAGGTGGTTTCGGGTCCCTACACCGTCCAGTTCTCCGCGGAACAGCCCCACATCGGCGGCAACACGATCGTGGTCACGGTGACCGGGCCGACGCCCGACGCCGTCACGGTCGCGCCGGTCATGGCGCAGATGGGGCACGCGTTCCCGGCGGTCCCCGCCGCGCCGGACGGGCCCGGCCGGTACCGCGCCACGGACGTCGGGCTGCCGATGTCCGGGCAGTGGGAGATTTCCGTTTCGCTGCGCGGCCCCGGCGGGCCCGCGCAGATCGTCTTTCCCGTGTTGGTCAAGTAGTCGGTCGATTAAGGAGGGGGCATGGATCTCACCGCATCCGGCGTGCGCACCACGTCGGTGGCGAAACAGGCGCGGACGGGGTTGCTGCCGGCGAACGTCGTGCTCGGCGGGTCGCTGTTGTCGCTGGTCGGGCTCACCTGGGACATCCAGTGGCACGACGACGTCGGGCCGGACACGTTCTTCACGCTGCCGCACCTGTTCCTGTACGCGGGCAGCGCGGTCGTCGGCCTGGCGAGCCTCGCCGTCGTGCTGCTGACGACGACGGCGCGGCGCGCGGGGCGGCCGGTCGACCCGCGGATCGGCGGGCGCGTGGTCAACGTCTTCGGCCGGACGTTCGCGGCCCCGCTGGGCTACCTGGTTTCCGGTGTCGGCGCGGCGACCTTCCTGCTGTACGGGCTGTGGGACCAGTGGTGGCACGGGCTCTACGGCTTCGACGCGGTCATCGACTCGCCGCCGCACATCGGGCTGCTGCTGTCGATCACGGTGTCGCTGATCGGCACGACCGCGGTGTTCGCCGCGGCCCGGGAGCGCCGCTGGGGCCGGCTCGGCACGCTGGCGTCGCTGACCGTGCTGCTCACCTTCGGGCCGGTGCTGGCGCTCGGGTTGCAGCAGGTGCCGGACGACTACGCCGACGCCGTCGCGATCGGGACGTCGATGATGGCGGTGCTGCTGGTCGCCGTCGGCGCCGGGTTCACCCGCCGTCCGGGCGGGGCGGCAGGCACCGCGGCGCTGGTCGCGGCCGTGCAGGCGGTGTTCTGGTGGTTCTCGCCGTGGGCGGCGAAGGCGTACGCGGACCTGGTCGGCCTGCCGCTGCGGGACGCGATTTCCGGGGTGCCGGCGATGCCGTCGCTGACCCCGATGGCGTTGCTGCCGGTCGCCGCGCTGATGGAGCTGGTCTACTTCACCGGGCGACGCCGGGGGTGGCGCGCGGGCCGGGTGTCCGTGGTCGCCGGCGGGATCGCCGGGCTGCTGCTCGGGCTGAGCCTGCCCCTGCAGCGAGCGCTGCTCTACACCGGCGCGCACGTGCCGCCGGCCTGGTACCTGACGACGACCGCCGTGCTCAGCGCGGCGCTGGGGCTGCTCGGCGGGTTCGCCGGGTGGCGGTTCGGCGGGATGCTCTGCCTGCTGGCGCCCGCGAAGAAGGGGGAAACCGCTGATGCGTAAAGCTGTGTCATTCGGAGCTCCGCTCCGGCCGGGGGCTCCGCCACCCGGAACCCCCATAAAGCGGGCACTCTTGTCCTTGGCCGCCGTCGCGGGGCTGCTCTTCGCCACCGCGGCGCCGGCGAACGCCTACGAGCCGGTCAACATCGTGCACACCGAGCGGGTACAGGCCGGGCCGTACGGGCTGACCGTCGGGTTCAGCACCTGGCCGCTGAAGGCCATGCAGTCCCTGGACTTCACCTTCATCCCCGACGGCGGGATCGAGGGCAAGTCCGGCACGCTCACCATGCTCAACCCGGAAGGCGGCCAGAACCGGAAGCAGCCGCTGGTCCGGCACCCGCGCAAACTCGAGGTGTGGGGGCTCGACGTCCGCTCGATGCCGCGCCCGGGCGACTGGACCTTCCGCTTCACCGTCAACGGCCCCGCCGGTTCCGGCACCGGCGAGCTGCGCGCGTTGCCGGTGCTGGAACAGCCGGGGCCGCCGATGGGCGTGAGCTGGGCGATCAGCACGCTGCCGCTGATCGGGCTCGTGGCACTGGTCGTGGCGGCCTGGCGCCGGACCCGCGGCCGGCTGCGCGGGGGTGAGCTTCCGGCAATCGGGTGAGATTCCCCTCACATCGGGTGTCCGGACGTATTCGGACGGCCGCGAAGGCCTCCTTCACCGTAGAGAGCGGGGAAGGGGGCCTTCACCATTCGTCTTCCGGGGTACGGGCGATCAGGCGGGCAGGTCGAACTGCCCGGCCTTGACGGCGATCAGGAACGCTTCCCACTCGGCGGTGTCGAACACGAAGACCGGGCTGGTCGCGAGCTTGGTGTCCCGGACGCCGATCAGGCCGTCGCGGCCCAGGTTGACCTCGACGCAGCTGCCGCCGTTGGGCTCGCTGGCGAACGACTTCTCCCAGGCGGCCTCTTCGAACAGGGTCACGGCCGTGTTCGGATCGTAATCCGCGAACGACGGATAATCCGCCATGGGTCGTACCTCCGAGGATCGATGGGCGGCGCGGTCGTGACCTGGTCGAAGGCACCCGCTCCCGGCTACTCAGTGTCTCAATGGAGCAAGCCACAGGGCCAAGCGGGTGATCAACTGGGTACGGCCTCGACATGAAGATTATTCCAGGAGTAGGATTAATCGCATCGGCCGGGGCGCTGGTGTCGGTGAATGACTGCCTGCCCGCGGCGGGCGGTCGTCGAGGCGGGCCGAACAGCCGGAACGACCAGAGCCGGAACCAACCAAGCCAACGCCACCGCAAGACCTCATGGGGGAGGAACAGCGTGATCGTCGAGGAAGGTGCGCCACCCGGCGCGCTGGCCGTGACCAGGCTGGTCCGAACTCCGGAAGCGGAAGCGCTTTCCCTCCGGGGCGCCGAAGCACCGCGACGAGAGCTGGGGGTGTAGACGAATGGCCGTCCGGGTGAACTCGCTGTTCCGCCGCGAGGCCGAAGAACACCGTGGCCGCCGGGGCATCGGGAACGAGCTGCGGAACCGCTTCGGCTTCAGCCTGATCCAGGCGCCGCTGCGCAAGACCACGACGTGGGCGACCGACCAGGACCTCCCGCTGCGGCGCCACGCCGACGGGGTCCGCACGACCCGCCCGCTGGAAGCCGCGATCGACCTGACGCCGCTGATGAGCGGCCGGATCGGCTCGCGCGCCTGAACTGCCGTACCACCGCGAAAGAGCCCCGGTTTCCTGCGGAACCGGGGCTCTTGCCTTCTCCGGCTACGGTTTCCGGAGCAGCAGACCGCCGTGCCGCATCGGCCGCTCCCCCGCCACCGGCTCGCGGTACACCCGGCCCACCTCGGTGAAGCCCGCCGCGGCCGCCAGCCCGGCCAGTTCGTCCAGCGGCCAGCTGTAGGCCGTCGTCACCTTGTGGTCGAACGGCGTCAGCGGACCGCCGCCGGATTCGAAGCACCCCAACAGAACGTGACCGCCGGACGCCGACATTCGGGCGAATTCGGCGAAGTACGCGGGGACCTCCGCCGGTGGCGTGTGGATCAGCGAGTACCACGACAGGATCCCGGCGAGCGACGCGTCCGGCAGGTCCAGCGCCGCCATCGAGCCCACTTCGAACCGCAGGCCCGGGTGGGCGGTCTCGGCGAGCGCGATCATCGCCGGCGACAGGTCGACGCCGAACGCGTCCACGCCGAGCGAACGCAAGTGCGCCGTCAGGTGCCCGGGCCCGCAGCCGAGGTCGGCGACCGGGCCGCGCCCGCGGACGGAATCCGCGAACGCCGTCCACACCGCCCGCTCCAGGGGGTGCTTGTCCCAGACCTCGGCGGCGAATTCCGCGTACTGACCGGCGATCGCGTCGTAGGCGGCCGCCGTCACGGCTTGCGGCCGAGGCCGCAGAGGTGACCGACGAACGCCGGGTCGTTCGCGAGCTTCTTCGTGGCCTTGGACTCGATCTCCTCCGGGTGCCACTCCGGCAGGTAGACGATGCCCGGCTCGACCAGCTCCAGGCCCTCGAAGAACGACGTGAACTCCGCGCGGCTGCGCAGGTGCAGCGGCGTGCTCGACTGGTTGTACTGCTTCATGATCGTCTCACGGCTGTCCGCGTCGGCCATGTCGTGCAGGCCGTCGTCGGTGAGGTGCGAGGACAGGAAGTAGGAGCCGGACGGCAGCAGCGACAGGTACTTCCGGATGGTCTGGGCCACCGGCTCGTCGGCGCCGAGGAAGTAGAGGACGCCGACCATGATCAGGCCGATCGGGCGGTTCGGGTCGAGGACGCCGGTGTCGAGCGCGCGCTTCCAGATGTCGGCCGGGTCGCGCAGGTCGCCCTGCAGCACCGCGTGCCGTCCCGCGACACCCTCCTGCTCCAGCAGGATCTGGGAGTGGGCCACCGCGACCGGCTCGTTGTCGACGTACACGCACCGGGCGTCCGGGTTCACGTCCGTCGCGACCTCGTGGACGTTGCCGACGGTCGGGACGCCGGAGCCGAGGTCGAGGAACTGGTCGACGCCGTTGCGCGCCAGGTACCGCACGCCGCGGCCGAGGAAGTCGCGGCCGGCGCGCGCGACGGTCTTGATCATCGGGAAGGTCTTGACCGCCTGCTCGCCGAACTGGCGGTCGATGGCCCAGTTGGCGTCGCCGCCGAGGAACCAGTCGTAGATGCGGGCCGCGTTCGGCCGGTCCAGGTCCACGCCTTCAGGGGCTTCGGGGTCCTGCGTAGTCATTGCGTCCTCCAGGCTTGCGGCCGACACCGCCGACCACGCTCGCGAGGGGGACCGTGGCGGCGCCGGGCTCCGGGCGCCACTCTCCCACAGGCACGATCCCGGGCTCGACGACGTCGAAGGTACCGAAGAACGCGGCGATCTCGTCGAGCGACCGGGAAACCGCGGGGGAACTCGACCGCTCGGACAGCTTCACGAGCTTCCGGATCTGCGCCAGCTCGTCGCCTTCGACGCCGGATTCGGTCGCGTGCGAAAGCACGTACGCCGATCCGGGCGCCAGCAGCGTCCGGTAGTCGCGGATGGCTTCGCGGACACCGGTGACGTCCGGCAGGAAGTGCAGCACCGCCACGGTCAGCAGGCAGATCGGCCGGTCGGCGTCGAGCACGCCGGTGGCCAGCGCGGCTTCCCAGACTTCGCCGGCGTCCCGCAGGTCGGCGTGCAGCACGGCGTGGCGCTCGGGGTCGCCGGCCTCTTCCAGGAGCATCCGCCCGTGCGCGACGGCCACGGGCTCGTTGTCGACGTACACGCACCGGCTGTCGTCGACGTGGTCGTCAGCCACTTCGTGCACGTTGCCCGCGGTCGGGATGCCGGAGCCGAGGTCGAGGAACTGCGTGATGCCCTCGGAAAGGCAGTAGCGCACGGCCCGGCCGAGGAAGTCGCGGTTGCTGCGGGCGAGCGCTTTCGCGAGCGGGAACGCCTGCACGGCCTGCTCGCCGAACTGCCGGTCGATCGCCCAGTTCGCGGTGCCGCCGAGGGCCCAGTCGTAGATGCGCGCGATGTTCGGCCGGTCGAGGTCGATGACGTCGGGGAGGAAGTCGGGGTCCACGATGTCCACTTCCGGGGGAATCCAGCGCAACAGACCGACTCTACCGAAAGTTGTTCACCGGCCGGGATACCTCAGGCGGCCGTTCGCCCTATTGGAGCTGCTGCATCTGCGCGCGGTAACCCTCCGCGAGCTCCTTGAGGAACTGCCGGGTCTCCTGCCGCTCCAACGCCGCTCCCCGCAGCCTGTCCCACGAGTCGACGAAGATGTTGAAGTCCTTGACGTCGTCGAGGTAGAGCCCGCCGGCGGAGTGCTCGATGTAGACGAAGTCGCGCGTGCGGTCCGGGAACCGCATGATCGTGAAGTCGTTGGGCACCGCGGCCAGCCGCGCGCCGAACGGCAGTACGTGCACGTAGACGCGCGGGTGCTTCTCCAGCGAAAGCAGGTGCTCGACCTGGTCGAGCATCACCGCGGGCGCGTACCCGCCCGGCGCCCGGCGCAGCGCGCCTTCGCTGATGATGAAGCGGTAGTAGGGCGGCTGCTGCTGCTCGAACACCGCCTTGCGGTCGAGGCGGTTGCGGACCAGCGACGTCACGTCCGTCGCGCCGGCCTCGGTGAACTGCTTGAGCATGTAGTGCTCGGACTGCAGCGGGCCCGGGATGCGCTCACCGTGCCAGGTGAGGATCTCCGCGGCCGCGGGTTCCAGGTCGGTGAAGGTGCGGAACCAGTGCGGCACCACCGAGCGGTAGCCGGACCAGTGGCCGCGCTGCCCGGCGGCGGCCCGCGCCAGGTTCATCAGCGTGTCGGCCTCTTCGCCGTTGATCCCGAACGCGTTCAGCATGGATCGCACATCCCCGAGCTTCACCCCGACGGCACCGGACTCGATCTTGTTGACCTTGCCCTGGGTGCAGCCGAGGACCTCGGCGACCTGCTGCTGTGTCATCCGCGCCGCGGTGCGGGCATGCCGGAGCTCGTTCCCGAGCTGCTTCCGGCGCGAGGTGACGGTGCTGGCCATCGCCCTGCTCTCCCGGACCACTACCAAGCGACGGCGGCCTCCCGGTCGCCGTCGCGCGCGAACTATCGAACCCACCCAGGTTAGTGCTTCACCTTGCGGATCTCGATGATGACACCGCGCAGCGTTCCAGGAAACGCCGCAGAATGCCAGTCACCTGCGGTATCACTCTCCTGGACCAGTGAAATTCCGAATTATTCGGCCAACCGGCGGAGCCTGCCCTGGGGCATAGTGGGCGCCGTGACCGATCGCTCGCCCTCCGCCGCCGCCGTCACCCGGCTGGCCGACCGGGTCCACGGCTACGTCCAGCCGGACGGCTCCTGGTACATCAACAACTGCGGGTTCGTCGACGCCGGCGACCACACCGTGCTCATCGACACCTGCTCGACCGAGCGGCGCACGCGCGCGCTGCTCGCGGCGGTGGAGCAGACCACCGGCAGCCCGGTGACGACGCTGGTGAACACCCACCACCACGGCGACCACACCAACGGCAACTACCTCGTCACGACCGCGGCCGTGGTCGGCCACCGCAAGACGCGCGAGCTGCTGGTCGCCGAGGGCATCCAGAAGTTCGAGGGCATCTTCGTCGGCAGCGACTGGGGCGAGCTGGAGCCGCGGCCGCCGGAGATCGTCTTCGACGACCGGCTCACCCTCTACGCCGGCGACGTCGAGATCCAGCTGATCCACCCCGGCCACGCCGCCCACACGACCAACGACGTCCTGGTCTGGCTGCCGGCGCAGCGCGTCCTCTACGCCGGTGACCTGGTGTTCCACGGCGGCAGCCCGTTCGCGCTGATGGGCTCGGTGGCCGGGTGGCGCCAGGGCCTCGACGTGATCCGCGAGCTCGACCCGGAGGTGATCCTGCCCGGCCACGGCGGCCCGTGCGGATTGGACGTAGTGGACAAAGTGGACGCATACCTGGCCTTCGTCCAGAAGACGGCCGAGCGCGGGAAGGCGGCCGGGCTGTCCCCGCTGGAGCTGGCCAAGGAGACCGACCTGGGTGACTTCGCGTCACTCAGCGAACAGGAGCGGCTGCCGGGGAACCTGCACCGCGCGTACGCCGAGCTCGACGGCGCCGAGTGGGGCGCGGACATCGACCTCGTGGCGGCGATCACCGACATGCTCGCCTTCAACAAGGGACCGATCCGCTGCTTCTCCTGAACTAGGTGAGCTGCTCCTCCGTGGCCTTCCTTGAGGCCTCGATCGGACTAGGGTCTGAATCGAGAGAGTTCTTCGGAAGGATTCGGATGAGCAAGAAGGCGAGCATCGGGGTCACCGGCCTGGCGGTCATGGGCCGCAACCTGGCCCGCAACCTGGCCCGGCACGGCCACACGGTGGCCCTGCACAACCGGTCCGAGGAGCGGACCCGCGCGCTGGTGGACCAGTTCGGCGACGAGGGCGACTTCATCCCGGCGTACTCCGCGCAGGAGTTCGTCGACGCGCTGGAGCGGCCGCGGCAGGTCGTGATCATGGTCAAGGCGGGCGGCCCGACCGACGCCGTCATCGAGGAGTTCGCGCCGCTGCTCGAAGAGGGCGACGTCATCATCGACGCCGGCAACGCGCACTTCGCCGACACGCGCCGCCGCGAGAAGGCGCTGCGCGAGCGTGGCCTGCACTTCGTCGGCAGCGGCGTCTCCGGCGGCGAGGAAGGCGCGCTGCACGGGCCGAGCATCATGCCCGGCGGCTCGAAGGAGTCGTACGAGTCGCTCGGCCCGCTGTTCGAGGACATCTCGGCGAAGGTCGACGGCGAGCCGTGCTGCACGCACATCGGCGCGGACGGCGCCGGCCACTTCGTCAAGATGGTGCACAACGGCATCGAGTACGCCGACATGCAGCTGATCGCGGAGTCGTTCGACCTGCTCCGGCACGCGGGCGGCTACGCGCCGGCCGAGATCGCCGAGGTGTTCCGCACCTGGAACACCGGGCGGCTCGACTCCTACCTGATCGAGATCACCGCCGACGTGCTGGCCCACGTCGACGCCGCGTCCGGCAAGCCGTTCGTCGACGTCGTCGAGGACGCCGCCGAGCAGAAGGGCACCGGCCGCTGGACCGTGCAGATCGGCCTCGACCTGGGTGTTCCGATCTCGGGCATCGCCGAGGCCGTCTTCGCGCGTTCGCTGTCCGGGTCCAAGTCGCTGCGCGCGGCGGCTCGCGGGCTGGGCGGCCCGTCGGCGGCACCGCTGTCGGGTTCCGCGCTGGAGCGCTTCGCCGACGACGTCGAGCAGGCGCTGTACGCGTCGAAGGTGGTCGCGTACGCGCAGGGCTTCAACCAGATCCAGGCCGGCGCGACCGAGTACGGCTGGGACATCGACCTCGGCAAGGTCGCCTCGATCTGGCGCGGCGGCTGCATCATCCGCGCGAAGTTCCTCAACGACATCACCGCGGCCTACGCCGACGAGCCGGAACTGCCGACGCTGCTGACGTCGGGCGGCTTCCGCAAGGCGGTCGAGGACGCGCAGGACTCGTGGCGCTCGGTGATCTCGACGGCGGTCAAGCTCGGCATCCCGACGCCGGGCTTCTCGACGGCCCTGGCCTACTACGACGGCCTCCGCGCGGACCGGCTGCCGGCCGCGCTGGTCCAGGGCCAGCGGGACTTCTTCGGGGCCCACACCTACCGCCGGGTGGACCGCGAAGGGTCGTTCCACACGGCCTGGGCCGCCGACGGCCGCCCGGAGTCCGAAGCCTGACCGGCCGCTGCTCTGACCGGGAAGACCCCCTGGTCCCGCCCGGTCAGAGCAGCGTCACCAGGACCACCGCGAGCAGCGCGGCGGCCAGCAGGAGCCTCACTGCCCCCGGGCGGCGAGGAGTTCCGCCAGCACCTCCACGATCTTCGCCTCGGCCTTGTCCTTCTTGACGCCCAGGCCGTCGAGCACCTCGAAGCCGCTGCTTTCGCCCTGTTCCAGCAGGGCCAGCAGCATGTGCTCGGTGCCGATGTAGTTGTGCCCGAGCCGCAGGCCTTCACGCATGGTCAGCTCGAGGGTCTTCTTGGCGGCGGCGGAGAACGGGACCACGTTCGGCACCGGGTCGACCGGCTCGGGCAGCCGCGCTTCGGCGGCTTCGCGGACGGCGTCCAGCTGGACGCCCTGGGCCAGGATCGCCCCGGCCGCCAGCGCGGCGGGCTCGGTCAGCAGGCCCAGCACGATGTGCACGGTGTCGATCTCCGGGCTGGCGTGGTCGACGGCGGCTTTCTGGGCTTCGACGACGACGTGCCGCGCGCGGTCGGTGTAGCGGCCGTAGACGCGCTCGATGTTCCCGCTCAGGTCGCCACCGGGGTCCACCTTCGGCACGAACCGCTTCTGGGCAGCCTGTTTCGTCACGCCCATGCTGGCGCCGATCTCGGTCCAGGACGCTCCCGATCGCCGGGCCTGGTCGACGAAGTGGCCGATCAGGTGGTCGGCCACCTCGCCGAGGTGCTGGCCCAGGTAGACCGCGTCGGTCAGCTGGGCCAGGGTGTCGTGGTCGTGGTTGCTCTTGATGGCGTTGATGAGGTCGTCGAGTTTGACGCTGAAGGGCAGGGTCATGCCGTCAACTGTAGGTTGACGATCTCCTTGCGTCAACCGCGCGTTGACGCTGCCTTCAGGTGGGCCTTCAGATCGAATTCGCTCGTTTCGAGGTCCGCGTACGCGGGCTTCGGCTCGGCGGTGAACAGGCGGCGTGCGGCGATGTGGTCGGCCGGCTTGTTCACCGACTCCACGGCGATCAGGACGTCGTCGCGGAAGGAGAGCACGGAGAACTTGCCCTCGGCCGGGTCGCCCGCGACCACCGTCCGGTCGGCGCCCGCGAGGAGGCCGGCGATCTGCAGCTTGGCGCCCGCCTGGTCGGTCCAGAACCACGGCAGGCTGGCGTACGGCTCCTCGGCGCCGGTGATCGCCGCGGCCACGCAGCGGGCCTGGTCGACGGCGTTCTGCACCGACTCCAGGCGGGTTTCGGCGCCGGCCTGGACGCACGGGAAGTTGGCGCAGTCGCCGATGGCGAAGATCCGCTCGTCCGCCGTCCTCAGGTGCGCGTCGACGACGACGCCGTTGCGCACCGGCAGCCCGGCGGCCTCGGCGAGCGCGGTGTCGGGGACCACCCCGACGGCGACGACGACCAGGTCGGCGGGCAGCCGGGTGCCGTCGGTCAGCTCGGCTTCCCGCACCCGCGAGTCGCCGTGCAGGGCCGCGACCCCCTGGCCGAGCAGCACCGTGTGCCCGGCGGCGCGGTGCAGGTCGGCGAAGTAGGCGGAGATCTCCGGTGTCGCGACGCGGTTGAGCAGCCTGTCCTGCATCTCGACGATCGTCACCGGGCGCCCGGCGTGCGAGGCGAACTCCAGGCCGATGAACCCGCCGCCGGCCACGACGACGTGTTCGGCCTGTTCGAGGGACGCGCGGAGCCGGTCGGCGTCGTCGCGGGTGCGCAGGGTCAGCACGCCCGGCAGGTCCGCGCCGGGCACCGGCAGCGTCCGGTTGCGGGCTCCGGTGGCCAGGACCAGGAAGTCGTAGCCGAGCTCGCGGCCGTCTTCGAGCCGGACCTTCGCCGCCGCGCGGTCGATTTCCGCGACCCGGCCGGAGACCAGCTCGATGTCCTTCTCGGCGAAGAAGTCCTTGCCGCGCAGGTGCAGCTGTTCGAGCCCGGCCGTCCCGGCGAGGTAGGCCTTCGACAGCGGCGGCCGCTGGTACGGCACGCCCGGCTCGTCCCCGACCAGCACGACCCGGCCTTCGAAACCCCGGTCCCGCAGCGAAGCCACGGCCTGGAACCCGCTCTGACCAGCACCGACGACGAGCACGGTGGCCATTCCTTCTCCTCACCCCATCCGGCAGCCCTCGATCTCATCCGACCACACCGGGCCCCGGTCAGTCGAGGCGTGGTTCCCCGCCCGGCCGCGGCGCGCCGAGCACCCGCGAGATTCCCCGCGCGGCGGCCCGCACCGCCGGGACGAGCGTCCGCGGATCGGTCCCCTCGGCCGGGACGACCACCGAGATCGCCGCGACGACCTCGTCGGTGGCGTCCCGGACCGGGGCGGCCACCGACAGGGCGATGAGCTCGATCTGGCCGTCGCTGATGGCGTAGCCGTCGCGCCGGACGCCGGCCAGGACCCGCCGCAGGTGCGCGGGCGAGCCGATCGTCTTGGGCGTGAACGTCTTGAGCGGACCGGCCAAAACTTCTTCCTGTGCTTCGGCGGAGGCGTACGCGAGCAGGACCTGGCCGACGCCGGTGGCGTGCGCGGGCAGCCGTCCGCCGACGCGGGTCACGACGTTGACGGCACCGCGTCCGGAGATCCGCTCGACGTAGACGACCTCGGGCCCGTCGAGCACGGCGAGCTGCACGTTCTGGTGCGTGGCTTCGTAAAGGTCCTCCAGGAACGGCATCGCGCTCTCCCGCAGCTCCGCGCCGTGCGGGGCGAGGGAGGCGACTTCCCACAGCCACAGCCCGACGCGGTAGGCGCCGGTTTCGTCGCGCAGAAGGGCACCGCGCCGGGTGAGCTCACCGGCGAGCCGGTGCGTGGTCGACAGCGGCAACCCGGCGCGGCGGCTGAGTTCGGACAGCGTCAGCCGCGGCCGTTCGGCGGTGAACGCGCCCAAGAGGTCCAGGACCCGATCCACCACCGACGGCGGCCGCTGCGCGCGGTGCCTCACACTTCTTCGTCGTCCGGTTCGTCGTCCGGCAGCAGCGGGCGCATGAACGTGCGCCGGTACCGGACCACGCACCCGCTCTCGTCGCGGATCTTGTCGGCTTCGATGAACTCGGGATCCACGCCGAACAGCCCGCGATACCGCTCGTACGCCGCCAGACTTTCGAAGCTGAACAACGCCCGGGCTTCGTCGCTCGCGCCCTCCGACGGCAGGAAGTACCCGTGGTGGATGCCGCCTTCCCGCTGCACCAGCCGCATCCACGCGGCGGCGAACCGCTCGAAGTCGGGGAGCTTCGCCGGGTCGATGACGTAGTCGACGACGCAGGTGATCATCAGTGAACGCCCCAGATGCGGTCGGCCGTCGAGACGATCAGCTCCAGTTTGCGCAGCTGGTCGTCCGCGGTCAGGTCGTTGCCCTCCTCCGTCGAGGAAAAACCGCACTGCGGGGACAGGCAGAGGCGGTCGACGTCGACGTACCGGGACGCTTCCTCGATCCGCCGCACCAGGACGTCCGGGTCCTCCAGCTCCGGCCGCTTGGTGGTGACCAGGCCGAGCACCACCTTCTTGTCCTTCGGCACGAACCGCAGCGGCTCGAAGCCGCCGGAGCGTTCGTCGTCGTACTCCAGGAAGAAGCCGTCGACGGCCAGCTCGCCGAACAGCGCTTCGGCGACGAACTCGTAGCTGCCCTCGGCCGCCCACGACGAGCGGAAGTTGCCGCGGCACAGGTGGGTCGTCACGGTGAGATCTTCGGGACGGCCTTCGAGGGCCGCGTTCATCGTCGCGATGTTGCGCAGGTGCTGGGTGTCCGGGTCGCCGCCCATCCGCGCGACCAGCTCCCGCTGCGCCGGGTCGTTCAGGTAGGCGAGGCTCGTGTCGTCGAGCTGCAGGTACCGGCAGCCGAGGCCGTGCACCGCGGTGACCTGCTGCCGGTAGGCCGCGCTGAGGTCGGCGAAGAACTCCTCGAGGTCCGGGTAAACGCTCTCGCTGACCGCGGCCCGGCCGCCGCGGTAGTAGACCATGCTCGGCGACGGGATGGTCAGCTTCGGCGTCACGCCCGGGTCCACATGGGACTGGAGGAACCGGAAGTGGTCGGCGAAGATCGGCTCGTCGAGCCACACCTTGCCGTCGACCTGCAGCCCCGGCGGGCTGAACTCGAGGTCGCCCGCCAGGTTGTGGAACTTGACGTGCAGCCGCTGGTCGCTCTTGGAGATGCCGCCGAGCGCGTAGATGAAGTCCATGTGCCACGAGCCGCGCCGGAACTCGCCGTCGGTGGCCGAACTCAGCCCGGCCGCCCGTTGCATCTTGATCACGTCGCGGATCGCGTCGTCCTCGACCGCGCGGAGCTGCTCCGCGCCGATCTCACCGCTTTCGTGCCGCCTTCGCGCGTCGCGCAGCACCGGGGGCCGCAGCAGGCTCCCCACGTGATCGGCGCGAAACGGCGGGCCCACCTGGGAAATGCCACCCGAAGTCATGCACCGATGGTCACACATTCCCGGCCGTTGCGCCGCCCCCCGAACCATGATCATCACGCCCGCGGCTTGCTACCGTCCGCTCATGACGGAATCCGCGGTCCACCCGGTCGACCGGGGCCTGCCCGCCGGGCGGCTCGCCCTCCTCGGCCTCCAGCACATGTCGATCATGTACGCCGGTTCGGTCGCGGTGCCGCTGATCGTCGGCAGCGCGCTCGAGCTCGACCCGGCGACGATCGGGCTGCTGGTCAACGCCGACCTGCTGGTCGCCGGCATCGCCACGCTCATCCAGGCCGTCGGCATCGGGAAGCTGCTCGGCATCCGGCTGCCGGTGGTCGCGGGCGCGACGTTCACCGTCGTCAACCCGATGATCCTGATCGCGTCCCAGTACGGCCTGCCCGCGGTCTACGGCGCGATGCTCGCCTCCGGCGCGTTCGGGCTGCTCATCGCGCGGCCGTTCGCGAAGCTGATCCGGTTCTTCCCGCCACTGGTCACCGGGACGCTGCTGCTGGTCATCGGCGTTTCGCTGCTCGGCCCCGGCGCGGCGATGATCGCCGGCCACGACAGCACGTCGGCGGACTACGCGGCGCCGTCGCACCTCGGGCTGGCGTTCGGCGTGCTCGCGCTGCTCGTGCTGTTCACCCGCGTGCTGCGCGGGTTCGCCAACCAGATCGGGCCGCTGCTCGCGCTGGCCATCGGGCTGGTCGCCGCGATCCCGATGGGGCTGGTGCACTGGGACGGCCTGCGCGCGGCCGGCTGGTTCGGGCTCACGGCGCCGTTCCACTTCGGCGCGCCGACGTTCCCGGTCGCGGCGATCCTCTCGATGTGCGTGGTCATGCTGGTGACGTTCACCGAGTCGACGGCCGACATGATCGCCGTCGGCGAGCTCACCGGGCGCCCGCCCACCGACGCCGACCTCGCGCGGGGCCTGGCCACCGACGGCGTGTCGGCCGTGCTCGGCGGGGTGATGAACTCCTTCCCCGACACGGCGTTCGCGCAGAACGTCGGCCTGGTGCGGATGACCGGTGTGCGCAGCCGCTGGGTGGTCGCGGTGACCGGCGGGATCCTGGTGCTGATGGGTCTGGTGCCGAAGGTCGGCGCATTCATCGCGGCCATCCCGGAACCGGTGGTCGGCGGGGTCGCGGTCGTGATGTTCGCGATGGTCGCCGCGGTCGGGGCCCAGAACCTCCGCACGGTCGAGTTTTCCGGCAACCACAACACGTTCATCGTCGCGGTGGCCCTCGGCGTCGGCCTGCTGCCGGCGTTCGTGCCGGACTTCTTCAAGCACTTCCCGGCCTGGCTGCAGACGATCTGCGGCAGCTCGATCACCCTGGCGGCGGTGCTCGCGTTCGCGCTGAACCTGCTGTTCAACCACCTCGGCCGCCGCGCGGAGCCGGACCTGCTCAACGCGCCCTGAGCAGCCGGCCGACGAGCTCGGCCCCGGTGCCCGGCTCGACCGGGCGCCGGAACAGCACGCGCAGGTAGAGCGGGGCCAGGACGTAGTCGAGCACCTCGTCGACCGACGGCACCGGCTCCCCGCGGGCCGCGGCCCGGTCGAGGGTGGCCTGCAGGTCTTCGCCGCGGGCACGGAGGTGTTCGAGCGGCTTCTCGTCCGGGCGCAGGGTCGCGACGAGCGCGCGAAGCAGGATCTGGCCGTGCCGGTCGCGCATCGCGCGTTCGACGCCCTCGGCCCAGCCGAGCAGGTCACCGCGCAGCGAACCGGTGTCCGGGATCGGTGACGTCGCCCGCAGGCGCGTCACCGCCGCGTCGAGCAGCAGCGCCTCCCGGCTGCCCCAGCGCCGGTAGATGCTGGTCGGGTTGACACCCGCCCGCTCGGCGATCTTCGGGATGGCCGCGTCGATCTCGCCGGCGGCGAGCAGCTCGACGACGGCGACGTGCACGGCGTCGCGAACGCGGGCACTGCGGCCGCCGGGTCGGGTCATCCGCCCATCCTAGAGTCACGACCTCGCCTTTCCCGGCGCCTCATGTTAGGAAAGTTTCCTAACTATTAACCTGGGAGGCGCGATGCGGTCCGGAGTGCTCGTGGCGGCAGTGGTCCTGTTCGGCAGCGGGGTGACGGCGTCGGCGGCCGAGCCGGCCGCGGCCCCCGCGCGCAACATCGTCTACATCCAGGGCGACGGCATGGGCCCCGGCCAGCGCGAGCTGATCCGGCTGGCCACCCTCGGCAGGCACGGCGACCTCGCGATGAACCGGCTGCCGGTCACCGGGCTGGTGCACACCGACCCGGCCGACCCGGACGAGGTCGTCACCGACTCCGCCGCGGCGGCCACGGCGCTGGCGACCGGGCACAAGACCCGCAACGGCGCGGTCGGCGTCGACACGCACGGTCGTCCCCTGCAGACCGTGCTGGAGCAGGCGAAGCGCGCGGGCAAGTCGACCGGCCTGGTCACCACCGCGCAGGTCACCGGCGCTTCCCCGGCCGCGTTCGCCGCGCACGTGCCCAGCCGCGACGCCCAGAGCGACATCGCCCGGCAGTACGTCGCCGACAGCCGGCCCGACGTCCTGCTCGGCGGCGGCGAGGACTGGTGGCTCCCGAAGGGCGAGCCCGGCGCCTGGCCCGACAAGCCCGGTGAGGAGAGCCGGAGCCCGTACGGGAACCTCGTCACGCAGGCCCAGCGCACCGGCTACACCTACGTCCGCAACGCCCAGGAGCTGCAGCGGACGCGCTCGTCGCGGATCCTCGGCCTGTTCGCCAACGAGGACATGGTCGACTACGGCCCGGACGGCGTCGGCAAGTACGCGCCCAGCGTCCCGCTGGTCCAGATGACGAAGAAGGCCCTGGACACGCTGTCGGCCAACCCGCGCGGGTTCTTCCTCTTCCTCGAAGAAGAGGGCATCGACGGAATGTCGCACGAGAACAACGCGCACGCGGTGATCGACGCGGGCCGGGCGCTCGACGCCACGGTCGCCGAGGTGCTGCGGTTCGTCCGCACCCACCCGGACACGCTGGTGATCGTCGGCGGCGACCACGAGACCGGCGGCCTGAGCGTCGAGAACGCCGACGGGCCGAACGAAGGCGACGAGGACGGGCCGTTCCCGGTGCCGGGCTCGGACCTGCGGTTCAAGGTGGACTGGACGTCCGGCGACCACACCGGCGCGGACACCCCGGTGACAGCGAGCGGGCCGGGAGCCGGGGCGCTCGGCCGGACTCTCGACAACACCGACGTCTACCGCGCGATGGTCCAGGCCGCCCACCTTAAGGCAAACTGAATTGCTTTAGCTGCTTCAGCGCGTTAACCTTAAGGCAAACATGATGGCCTTAAGGAGCACTGATGGCCCTCAAGATGACCAAGGACGAGCGCGAAGCGTTCCTCGCCGAGCCGCAGGTCGGCGTGCTCAGCGTCGCGGCCGAGCCCGGGCGGGCGCCGCTGACCACGCCGATCTGGTACCGCTACGAGCCGGGTGGCGACGTCGTCGTGATGACGTCACCCGGCTCGCGGAAGGCCCGGCTGATCGAGGCGGCCGGCCGGTTCGCGCTGTGCGTCCAGCAACAGGACGGCGTCTACAAGTACGTCTCGGTCGAGGGCCCGGTGGTGAAGTCGTGGCCGATGACGAAGGCCGAGCGGCACGGGATGGCGGCCCGCTACCTGCCGCCGGGCGTGAGCGAGGCCTACACCGACGCGACCGACGGAACGCACGGGCAGAACATTGCCATCGTGATGCGTCCGGAGCGCTGGAACACCGCGGACTTCAGCGACCTCGCCGAGCAGCTGGCCTGATCACCAGCAGATGATCCCCAGGATGCACGACGGTTCGGACCGCGGCGTGGTGGTCGGGGCCGGCGGGTGACCACCGGACGGCGGCGGGTGGCCCGGCGGTGTCGTCGTCGCGGTGCCGGAGGTCGTGGGGCCGGCGCCGGACGGCGTGGCGGTCGGTGTCGCGGTTCCGGTGCTGCCGGGTTCGGTGGCCGGGTCGCGGCCCGGGACCTCGGTGACGGTGCCGCGGTGCTCGTTCGACGCCGTGACGACGTCGCCGCCGGTGCCGCCGCCGATCCCGCCGTCCGGTGGCGAGTCCGTGGCCTGGTCGGCGCCGCCCAGCCCGGTGGTGCGCTGCGGGAACGGGATGACCTGGATCTGGTCGACCGGGGACGCGTCCTGGCGTTCCTTGCCGCTGAAGGCGACCAGGGCCGCGGCCGCGCCGCAGCCCACGATGACGGCGAGCATCACCGCGACCACCCGCCAGCGTGACTGGCCGGGTCCCGGACGGTCGCCCCAGCCCTCGCGCACGAGCAGCTCGGCGACCGATACCTCGTCGTTCACCCCGACAGACCTTCCCGAGAGGCCTTTCGGCCGACATCGTGGCCGTATTCTTACCGTAAAAGCCCCCCGAACGGGTGAAACACCGGCAAAAATTCGTCACGTAATGCGAGTTACGACGGTGAGTGACATCCACAGCGTTTTCTAAGCTGACGCTCGTGATACTCCCAGCATGACCACCGAAGCTCGGTCCATGCTGCTGAAAGCGGAACGGCCGGTCCCCTCGATCGCCGTCGCGCGCCGCAGCCCGTGGGCGTTGCTCCGGTACGTTCCGAACCCGAGGACGACGCCGTTCACCTTCGGCTACCTGGTCGTCCTGCTGGGCACGACGCTGCTGCTCGAGTTCGCCGACCCGGCGCTGACCGACCGGCTGCTCCGGCTGTCCAGCACCGACGCCCACAACCTGTGGCGCCGGCCGCTGACTTCGCTGCTGAGCAGCGCGTTCTGGCTGCCCGGCGAAAGCTGGCTGCCGTATGTCCTGATCTTCGCGGTCGCCGTGGCGCCGCTCGAACGCCGGTTCGGCGCCCGCCGCACGGCGCTGGTGTTCTTCTCCGGCCACATCGTGGCCACGCTCGTCACCGAACTGCCGGTGATGGCCCTGATCAGTGCGCACGTGCTGCCGGGCTCGGCCGGGCACTGGCTCGACATCGGGGTCAGCTACGGCTTCTTCACCACCGCCGGCGCGCTCGTGTTCCTGCTGCGCGGGCGAGCGCGCCTGCTTGCGCTGGCCGCGGTGGAGGCGTTCATCGCGGCGATCTGGCTGAGCGACGACCCGGTGAGCCTCGACTCGATCGTCACGCTGCTCGGCCACGCGTTCGCCGCGCACTTCGGGCTGCTGGTGTGCGGGCCGTGGCTGCGGGCGCGCATCCCCAGGCCGAGCCCGGATTCCGCCGGGTAGGCAGGGGCGGGAGTCGGTGGTGTAATCGACGGGCCACACGCCGACTTCACGGGGGACGGACGCACATGCAGGCCGACTCGCTCGCCGAACTGGTGGAGCTGAGTCCGGACGCGATCTGTGTCCACGAGCACGGCGTCCTCACCTACGCCAACCGCGCCGCCCTCGATGCACTCGCCGCGCGGTCCGCCGACGAGGTCATCGGGCGCCGGTTCACCGACTTCGTCGCCGAGGACGCGCGGGCCGCGGTGACCGGCGAGCTCGCCCGGCTGACCGAGCCGGGGCAGGCGAGCGAGCCGGTCGAAGCGCTGATGTCCCGGCTGGACGGCAGCAAGTTCGCCGTCGAGACCGTGGTGGTGCGCCTCGGCGAAGGCGCCTACCAGGTCGTCATGCGGGACATCACGGCGAAGAAGGCGGCCGCCGACGCCCTCCGCTACCAGGCCGCGCTGGTCTCGCACGTCAGCGACGCACTGATCGCGACCACCGGCGAAGGCGTGGTGACCAGCTGGAACCCGGCCGCCGAGGCGGTGTACGGCTGGACCGCGGCGGAGGCCGTCGGGCGGCGGGCGAGCGAGCTCGTCGGCGCGCCGCTCGACCTGCCGGAGATCCGGCGCGGCGGCGGTGTCGCGGAGGCGGTGCACCGGCGGCGGGACGGGGCACCCCTGGCCGTCCGCGTCTCGGCAGCTGAAATGAACGACGGGTACGTGCTCGTCTGCGCCGACGAAACCGCGCGGCGGCGGGCCGAGCAGAACTACCGCACGGTGGTCGCCTCCCTCGACGAAGGCGTGCTGGTGATGGGCCCGGGCGGGCTGATCGAAGCGGCGAACCCGGCGGCCTGCCGGATCCTGGGTGTCGCCGAAGCCGACCTGCTCGGCGTCCCGTGCCACACGCTGACGCTGTTCACCGAGTCCGGGCGGTGGATCCCGCCGGACGAGATGCCGTCGGTGCAGACGCGGCGGACCGGCGTCACGCACAACGGCCTTGTCGTGCGCCTGCGGCGGCCGGACGGCCGCGACGTCTGGGTGTCGCTGACCTCCCGGCTGCTCGCCCCGGACGACCCGGCGGCGATGGCCGTGGTCACGTCGTTCACCGACATCACCGAGACCCGCGCGATCAGCGCGCAGCTCGCGCACGACGCCACCCACGACCCGCTGACCCGGCTGGCGAACCGGACCCTGGTGCTCGGCCGGCTCGACGTCCGCGAGCGCGGCGCGGTCACCGTGCTGTTCCTCGACCTGGACAAGTTCAAGGTCATCAACGACTCGCTCGGGCACTCGGTGGGCGACCAGGTGCTGCGGATCGTCGGGGAACGCCTGCGCCGCAGCTCCGGCCGCGACGACCTGGTCGGCCGGCTGGGCGGCGACGAGTTCGTCGTCGTCACCGCGGAAGTCACCGATCCGGGCGAGGTCCGGGCGCTGGCCGAGCACCTGCGGGCCGCGCTGGCCGAGCCGCTCGGCGTCCTCGGTCGGCAGCTGCACCTCGACGCGAGCATCGGCGTCGTGCTCGTCGGCCGCGACGACCGCCGCAGCGCGGAGGACCTGCTGCGCGACGCGGACATCGCGATGTACCAGGCGAAAACGCTCGGCCGCGGGCGCCACCACTTCTTCGACGCCGGCCTGCGCGAGCGGATGCAGCGGCGGCTGCGGATGGAGCAGGACCTGCGCGACGCGGTCCACGACGGCCAGCTCTGGCCCGCTTACCAGCCGGTCGTCGACCTGCGGACCGGCGAGATGGTCGCGGTGGAGGCGCTGCTGCGGTGGACGCACCCCCGGCAGGGCCCGATTTCGCCGGCGGAGTTCATCCCGCTCGCCGAGGAGAGCGACCTGATCAACGTGATCGGCAAGGAGATGCTGCGCGCGACGACCCGCGAACTCGCTTCGCGGCGCGCTCGCCAAGGTCTGGACCTGACGTTGAAGGTCAATTTGTCGACCCGCCAGCTCGACGACCCGCACCTGGTGCCGGCGGTCCAGGACGCGCTGGCGGCCACCGGCCTGCCGGCCGGCGCGCTGTGCCTGGAGGTCACCGAAAGCGCGTTGATGCGCGACCAGGAAGCGGCCGGCGAAGTGCTGGCGGCCCTGCGGTCCCTGGGCGTGCTGCTGGCGATCGACGACTTCGGCACGGGCTATTCGTCGCTTGCCCAGCTGCGCCGGCTGACGTTGGACACGCTGAAGATCGACCGCTCGTTCATCACGGGGATCGCCGAGTCCCGGGACGCGGAGGCGATCGTCACGAGCATCATCGCGATGGCCCACGCGGTGGACCTGACAGTGATCGCCGAGGGCGTCGAGTCGGCGGAGCAGGTGGAGCTGCTCCGCGCGCTCGGCTGCGACCAGGCGCAGGGCTACCACCTCGGCCGCCCGGTGCCGGCGGCCGAGCTGTTCGGTCAGTAGACCCGCTTCAGCCGCTCCAGTTCGTCCGCCGTCAGTTCGATGCCGAGGTCCTTGAGGGCCGGGTCGAGTTCGTCGGGCGTGATGGTGGTGGTTTCGCTGTGGCCATCGGGGTTTTCGACGGTGAGTTCGCGGCCGAGCAGCTTGCGGCCGAGGCCGGGCTCGATCCGCATGACGACCAGCCGCCCGGTGAACGGCGACTTCGGGTGCGTGGACGTGTAGTGGTGGTAGACCTCGTAGTCGATGGGGTGCATCTCGTTGAGGCGGAATTCGAGGAGGTCCTCGTCGCCCTTCTGCAGCGTCCACCACTCGCCGTTGCGCCGGATGCGGTGCGGCCACCCGGCTTGGTCGACCTCGTGGCCGTCGACGAGCGGCATGGGCGCGAGGATCCCGGCTCCGAACCCGACGTCGACGAGGAACTGCTCGCCGTCGACGTCGACGACGAGGGTCATGTGCGTGTAGGGCCCGGGCCGCCGCGGTTGGACGCGCGCGGAGAGCCGGTGCACGGGGTACCCGAGCTGTTCGAGGACGGCAGCGAAGAGGCCACTCTGTTCGTAGCAGTAGCCGCCTCGCCGCCGCCCGACGAGTTTCGCGCTCACGACGTCGAGCGAAATCCCTTGGTGCTGCCCGAGAACGACGTCGACGTTCTCGAACGGGATGGCGTCGACGTGAGCCCGCATGAGTTCGCTGAGCGCAGCCGCGGACGGCGCCTGCCGAGCCTGCCCGACGCGCGCGAGGTAGGCGTCGAGGTCGACGGCGCCGATGCCCCATTCCCCTTCGGTGGTCATGGGTCCATGGTGGACCGGTTCGTCATCCTTCGTGGACGACCTGCCGAACCTCGACGGCGGTGTACTGGGCGTCCGGGATCTTCGCGGCCAGCTCGATGGCCCGGTCTTCGCTTTCGACGTCGACGACGTAGTAGCCGCAGAGGAAGGCCTCGGACTCGACGTAGCCGCCGGTCTTGGTGTGCGCCACGCCGTCCTTGACCTGGACGGTCTTGGTGGTGGCGGGCTCGGCGAGTGCCTTGGTCTCGACCATTTCGCCGGTCTCGGTGACGAGCTTGATGAAGTCCCCGTGTCCTTCGTAGACGGCGTTCTTCTGGTCATCGGTGAGGGTGCCCCAGAGGGCGGGGTTCATGTGGAGGGTGAGGAGGTAACGCATGGCCCGGCTCCCGGCGTGTGGGCGGCGGCCCCGGGTGGGCTGCCGTTCGCCGGGTGGTCGAGGCCGGCTCTCCGGTCCGGACACGGGTGCTCGGGGTTCACTCGTTCGGCCTAGCGCCACCCTCCCGCGGTGCACCACACGTGCAACTAGCGACGGCCAACGGCGGCCACGGCCAAGATCGGCCCCAGACACAAGAAAGCCGCCTTGACCGAAGTCAAGACGGCTTCTTTGAGGTGTGGCCAGGGCCGGGGTCGAACCGGCGACCTTCCGCTTTTCAGGCGGACGCTCGTACCAACTGAGCTACCTGGCCGGGAACGCCGGCGAGGAGCCGAACGATCTTGCGACCCTGACGGGACTCGAACCCGCGACCTTCGCCGTGACAGGGCGACGCGCTAACCAACTGCGCCACAGGGCCTTGCTTCACTACTGTACTGCGTACTCCCAACGGGATTCGAACCCGCGTTGCCGCCTTGAAAGGGCGGAGTCCTAGGCCGCTGAACGATGGGAGCCCGGCCGGTTTCGGGTGACCGACCGACCGCGCTCTCAGGTTCCCCTGGGAGCGATTACAAGCATAGGGCACGCCGCCACCGCTTTGCACCGGGGGTTCCTTAAGCCCTCGGCGAAGCTCAGACCTGCGCAAACGCGGCCAGATCCGCCAGGCGGCGATCGAGTTCGGCCAGTTCCGGCTCCGGCAGCGCCGACGCCAGCAGTTCGCCGATCCGGTCGTCGGTGAGCGCTTCGGCGCGCTGCCAGCGTTCGCGCAGGTCCGGCTTGCGCTCCGCCGACGCCACCAGCTCGTCGGCCGCGTCCTCGGGCCACGCCGTGCGCAGGAGGCGCGCGCGGCCGCCCTCCGGGTCCGCGATCACCGCCTCCGGGATCGACAGGCCCAGCGCCCGCAAGGCGGCGAAGTGGAGGCCGCCGCGCAGTTCGCGGAAGACCATCAACGCGAAGCCGAGGCGCTCGACGTCCCCCGTCGGACGCCCGGTGTTCTTCCATCCTGCGAAAAGCGCGAGGCCGCTCGCGTCGGCGGCGTCCACGACCCGGAACAGCAGCTCCGCCAAGCGGGCGGGCTCCGATACGGCCGAAAGGCTGACGCGCGACCACCGTGCCGATGACTCGGTGTAGGCGCGGACCGCTGCGGGCGCGTCGAGGGCGGCCGTCGCCGGCGGCAGGACGTACTCGAACAGCCAGTGCGGGAAGATGCCGAACAGCTCCGCGGCCACCTTCGGCGGGACGTCCCCGAGCACCGCCGACCGCCCCCGCACGTACAGCGAACGCGGCGGCAGCCCGACCTCCGCCTCGACCGCGGCCAACTCCGGCGACGTCATGAACTTGCCGCCCAGCACCTGCACCACCGGCCTGATCCGGTTCGCCAGACCCGCCACACCTTCGACCGTCGTCATGTCCGCCCCTTTCGACACGGCAACCGTAACACTGTTACGAAACCTGCGTCAAACAGCACACGACCACCCGGCAATTACTCCCAGAAAAGCGGCACAACCAGCGGAAATATCACCGGACGGGCCCGGCGCACCACGCCGGACCCACCCGCTCAACGCTGAACCGGCGCCTGCCCGTCCTCATCCAGGTTCAACCCCAGCATCTCCAACAACTCGACACAGTCCTCAACCCCCAACGCCCCATGCGCCACCGCCAGCCGAGCTCGCCGGACCTGATCATCCGACACCCGCTGCGCATCCGCCGCCCCACTCCGCTGCGCCGGCAACGCACCGGCAAACGGCGCACTCCCCCCATCGGCACCTTCGTACCGAAGGAGGAACTGCCGCACTTCAACAGACCCGCTCATAGCCCCTCCACACGGCTCACAACAACTTGGCCGCGAGGCTAACCAGCACCGGCCACCACACACAGCCCCCCGGAGAGTGAACCTGAGGCCACGCTCCGCTCAACGCAGCGCAATCAGCACACCCGGAGACGAACCCCACCCGAACGAACGTCACCCCCGCCCAAAGTGACACCACACCGGGAAATTTCCCGCTCTCCACTCGCCCAACCACCCAACTCGTGCAACAATCGAAGTGCTGACACACCCCCGGTCAGCGCCTGTGGAGATCCCCTCCGACCCCCGCGTTCCTCCCCCTGGCGCGGGGGTCCTCCATTTCTTGGGGTGCTCGGGCTTCGCCCTGCGCCTCCCCAAGCATTTCGGCGTGCTGACCCGGGGGGCCGAGCCCCCCGGACC
>NZ_JBSGJD010000042.1:0-46935 GCF_053605405.1 Amycolatopsis sp. NPDC003861 | reverse complement strand
CGGGCGCGGGTGCCGCGTCCGTCGCGTTGCCGCCGGCCGCGCCCGAGCCGCCGGGGCCGAACCCGCCGCTCCCGCGGCCGCCGCCCCCGCCGACCTTGGAGTTGTAGGCCTCGTCGCCGCCGAAGTTCATCCCGCCCATCGGCATCGGGCTCATCGGCGGCATCCCCCCGAACTGCTGGTTCGGGTTCTGCGTCGAGGCCGCCGGGGCCAAGCCGGGCGTGAAGCCGGACGGCGTGGTGGTGCCCGCGGGCAGCAGCCCCGCGCCGGTGGTCGAGCCCGGCCCGGAGATGTGCCCGGCGGGCCCGCCGGTGCCGGGAACGGGCCCGGAGGAGAAGCCCTGGGCGTGACCGCCGGGCGTGGTGCCCGAGTTGCTGCCGGGCATGTTCACGCTGGAGGGGTTGTCGATGCCGTTCTTGTCGCCGGTCCCGTTGGGATCATCGCTGCCCCCACCGGTGCTGAAGCTGGGCGGCGGCGCGAAGGCGGGCTGCTTGGAGGCGGCTTCGTAGAGGTTCTTGTCGTACGTCGCCATCACGCCGGCGGCCTCGTCGTGCGCCGCCTGGCTGTCCTTCTGCTTCTGGATCGACTTGTCGACGTTGTCGGCCAGGTTGAAGGGGTTCGAGGTGGCCCAGCCCTTGAACTCGTCCTTCCAGCTGAACGGAATGGGGGCGGGCATGGAGTTCTTCGCCGTGGCGGCGGCCTGGCCCTGGTCGTAGATGGTTTCCGAGGCCAGCTTCGCGTTTTGGGAGTTGGCATCGGACCACTTGCCGAGGCTGGTGAAGTACTGCTGCGCGTTCTCGGCGGCGCTGCCTTCCCAGGTGCCCTTGGAGGCGTTGACGGCGGTGTTCATCGACTGCGCGAACTTGTCGAAGAGCTTGTGCACGTCGTGGTACGCGGTCGAGACGCTGGAAACCTGCTCGACATCGAGATTGCTCTGAAGGAAAGCCTGCAGCTGAGCGTGGTCGTTGCCCTTGTAATCGGCATTCGGCGCGTTCAGCCCCTGGACGTACTCGACGTCGCGCCCCTGGGTGGCGTCCTTGACGTTCTTGTCGCCCATTTGCTGGGACTGGTTCTTGGCCTGCGCCTGGGCGATCCACTGCTGGACGGGCCCGAACAGCCAGCTACCGGGGTCGACGCCCTCCTCGGCCTTCTGCTGGAGGTAGGCGTCCCGATCGGCGGGCGCCATGTCCTGAACTTCCTGGGGCGTCTTGTCCGGAGTCTTCGGCGGTGGCGCCTGTCGCGTCGTCATTTGGTCCCCTTACCCCTTGGGCAGCTTCGGCTCGACGATCTTCGTGGCCACGTCTTCGGCGATCTGGCAGGCCTTCTCGACCGTGGCGACCGCGGTGACGTTCACGTCGACACGCGCTGTGTCCCCCACGCCGAGAGCGACCGTGCAGCCCAGCGGTGCGTTGCCGGACGCCTCCTTGGCCTTGCGGCCGTTGATCCCCAGGTCCTTGACGCCGTTCCCGGTGTCGTTGACCGAATCGAGCGGGGCGTCGTCGCGGATGGCGACGTTGATGCCGATGCTCTCCTCGCTGGCAGTTGCGGTCCTGTGCAGGTAGCTGCAGACCCGTGCCTTGCCGAGCTTCTGCTCCTTGGCCTCGCCGAATGTGTTGTACGTGCTCACGTCGGCAGCGGTAAGCAAGGTGCACGGTTCGAGCGACGTGGTCGTCGCGCCGCCAGGGCCGGCCGAACTCGGATTGCCGGAAGCGGGCGCGGACGACTCCGAGTTCGCCGGCGAAGCGGTCCCGGGCTGCGTGGTCGTACATCCGGCCAGCAGAACGGCGCCCGCGGCGACGGGAAGGGCAGCGCGTGCGAGGAGTTTCATCATTCCCTAGGACTTGGTCTGCAAGCTGGCGAAAGCAGCGCTCTCGGATTCCTTGTAGAGACCGGCAGCACGGGCGAGCGCCTCGTCCGCCTGCATGGCCACAGCCTTGAGCTTTTCGAGCACGACACCCGCGGAATTGTCGGCCTGCGCCGCGCCTTTCTGATCATGCGAGGCGACCGTATGGCCGTAGGGGTGGTTCCCCAGTTGAGGCGACTGACTGAGCGTGTAGGTGGCATCACCGAGAGCGGTGATGTCGTTCATCAAGTCGTTCAGCGCGTCCCGAATCGGCTTCACCCCCTCCGGGGTGATCTTGAAGCCGCCGCCCTTGGCCGCGTCCAGGAGCTTCTGGGTTTCGGCCGTGACGCTTTGCACCGCGGCGCCCATACCGGCCGAAGAGAGCGGGTTGAGGATGTCCGTGAACGAGCCTCCGCCCCCGCCGTCAGCCATCTGCATCGCTGTTCCACCCCGAATCGCTTCGCCCGTGCGTGTGCACCCGGGAGTCTACTAGCCGGGCACCCTCGGCCACGGCCGTTCACCGATCTTCACCTCGGACGCAGCCTCGCCACGAACGGTTCCCGAACGTCAGAACTGGCCTTCGAGCTGGGCGTACAGCTGCTGGGCCAAGCGTGCGTTGTCCGCCGGGGCGTAGGTGATCCAGCGCTGGCCGTCCGGTGCCGCCCTGGACGACATCAGCCAGCGGCCGCTCGGGGTGTCGAACCAGGCCAGCGGGGGGAACGCGCCCGCGCGAGTTTGGGCCGTGAACTGGCCCACGCGCTTCTTCGGCTCCTGGAACACGCGCTCGATCATGCGGACCTGCGGGCCTCCCGCCGTTTGCGACCGCGGGCCGGTGACGCCGGCGAACGGGTCGTACGCCTCGTCGCGGCGTTGGTGGCGGGGCTGCTGGGCCGGCCTCGAAATCGTCACCGACTGGCCGGGCGCCGCCGGGGTCAGCGGGAGGAGGTCGACGATCGCCGGGACGATGCCCGTCGGGCGGACCTCCTCGAAGACGATCAGGTTCTCGTCCTGGCGGGCCAGCACCGCGAACTGGCCGTCGGACGCCACCCGCGCGAACAGGTGGCGGTCGCCCAGTTCGGCGGCCGCGTTGATGGTCACGCTGCCCCGGACGAACGTCGCCAGCGCCAGCTCGGCGTCCGCGTCCAGCCGCCCCCGGCTCCACAGCCCGCGGCCGGTCAGGTCGCGGACGACGGCGTCGCGGATCATCGCGCGTTGCTCGACCGTCGTGCCGACGTGCGGAACTTCGAACGGCGTCGGCGCGCGGCCCAGCCCGAGCTGTTCGAGCAGGATGTCCACCGCCGCCAGCGACAGCGAGAACGAGTGCGGCATTCGCTTCCAACCCCCCGCGGATGAGTCCGGCCTTCGCGAAAACCGTAGCTCCGCCCTCAGCGAACCCGCTTGCCGGGGCAAGATCGCCGCTGGTCCGATGGACCCATGGCCGACACGAAACCCGCCCTCGTCCTGCACCTCGCCACCGGCGGCGAACCGCTGCTGTTCGCGCTGACCACCGAAGAATCCGGGAAACTGGCGGGCCGGCTCGCCCAGCTCGTCAAGGCCGGCGCCGTCGAATCGGTGACCACCAAGGACGACTCGGTCGTCGCGGTCAACTTCGCGCACGTCGCCGCCGCCTACATCGACGACCTCAACCGCAAGAGCAAAGTCTTCGGTTTGCACGCCTGAACGGCGAAGGCCGTCTCACGACGTACGTGAGACGGCCTTCGCGAAGCACGTCAGAGCTTGTACAGGCGCTTCCAATTCTCGCGCGAGGTGAGCTCCGGCATGGCGCGCTTGTACTGCTCCTGCACCGCCGCGCCTTCCTTGCGCAGCCGCTGGATGACGCGTGCGCCCTGCTTGGCCAGTGCGAACATCTTCACCCGGTCGTAGGACCGGACGCGGACGCCTTCCTGGCTCGCGTCGGTGACCACGGCCGTGTCGAACAGCGCGATGTGCCACCAGTTGGCCTCGTCGATCGGCACCGCGCCGAGCCCGAAGCGGCTGCGGCCGAGCACCCGGTCGAGGACGCGCTTGATCAGCACCAGGCGCTGCATGCTGGGCCGCGGCGCGCTGTTGATGATGCCGATGTCGTTGGACGCGATGCCCGGGACGTCGGTGGCCTTGTGGCGCTTGGTCTCCGGGTAGTCGTCGCGGATCCGGCGGATCTCCTTCATCGCCTCGACCCCGCCGTCACGCAGGATCTCCGGGCCCTTCAGGAAGTCCTCGACGGCCTTGATCAGCGTCGCCGACAGGCCGTACTGCATGCCGAGCAGGTAGCGCACCAGCTGCGCGATGAGCACGCGCGACAGCAGGTTCAGGTTGAACGGCGAGTGCAGTGCCGCGGTGATGATCGAGTTGCGCAGGTTGAAGTACCGGTGCCACTCGTCCCAGTCCTTCATGTGGAAGTCCGCGTGCCACACGCCCGCACCCGGCAGGGTGACGGTCGGGAAGCCGTGCGCGCGGGCCCGGTAGGAGTACTCGGCGTCGTCCCACTGGAAGAAGAACGGCAGCGGGTAGCCGGTGGCCTGGACGACCTCGTAGGGGATCAGGCACGACCACCAGCCGTTGTAGCCGGCGTCGAGGCGGCGTTCCTGGCGGTTCGGCTTCAGCGTCTCCTCGTCCACGCCGAGCAGATCGGCGGTGGACAGCGAGTGCTCGACCGGCTGGCCGGGTTCCAGGGTGTTGAGCCGGGCGTACTCGGCGCCGACGTGCAGCTGGTTCGGGTGGAACAGGTTAAGCATCTGGCCGCCGACGATGATCGGGTTGGCGGCGCGGTTGGAGAACGCCGTCATCCGGATCACCAGGTCCGGCTCGAGCAGGACGTCGTCGTCCATGAACAGGACGTTCGCGTGCTCGGTCGCGGTGTGCCCGGCGACCTCGAAGAGGCCGCGGGTGAAGCCGCCGGCGCCGCCGAGGTTCGGCTGCTTGATGTAGTGCAGCTTGTCGGCGAGGTCCTTGGCGACCTGCTCGAAGCCGTCGCGGGACTCGACGAGGTCGGTGCCCTGGTCGGCGACGTAGATCGCGTCCAGCGTGTCCAGCGAGGAGACGTCCGCGGCGAGGGCCTGGAGGTTCTTCAGGCAGTCGTCGGCGCGGTTCATCGTGCAGATGGTGACCGCGGTCGGGCGGATCTTCTCCGGGGCGTCGACGGTCCAGCGGACCTGCTCGACGCGCAGCGTCTGGCCGCCCTCGGTCTCGAGGTCGAGCCAGAGCGCGCCGCCGTCGTAGAACTTGTCCAGCTTGCCGGTCAGCGACACCTTGGCCTGCTTGGCGTCCTTGACCTGCTCGGCGGCCACCACGCGGGGCTCGCCCTCGACGTCGGAGGCGCCCATGGAGAGCAGGCCGGTGCCGGTGACGACCGCCTCGACGGAGACCTCGGTCACCGTCGTCCAGCGCTGCCAGTAGCTGGCCGGGAAGCGGCCGAAGTACGTGTTGCCCGACACCTTGGAGGCGGGCTCGAGGGTGATCGACGCACGTTCCCGCACGGCCGAGCCCCACTCGAGCTCGGCGTACAGGTCCTTGCTGACGATCGGCGCGGGGCCGGCGTAGAGCCCGCGCTGCGCCGTCAGGCGGCCCTGCGGAGTGTGCTCGGTGAACCGCGTCTCGGCGGCCGCGCCGGTGGTCGGCGCCGGGGTGGCTGTCTTACCGGGCATGGTTCCTCAGTTCTCCTTGGTCGACGGCTCGCGGAACACGACCCACTTGAGCATGACGAAATTGATCACGGTGGCGGTGGCCTGAGACACGGCCCAGCACAGCGTGTGCTGCCACGCGGACTCCGGCAGCACCTGCAGGGCCAGCTGGTTCACCCCGACCGCGACGAAGAACGTCACGGTGTAGAGCAGGACGAACGAGCCGATCTGCGCCTTCCCGTCGCGGCGCCCGCCGGCGAAGGTGAACTTCCGGTTCAGGAAGAACGCCGTGGTCGTGCCCACGATGAAAGAGATAGCGCGGGCGATGTCGACCCACGGTGAGGTGGCCATCCCGGCCACCTGCGTCAGCAGCGTGTAGGTGCCCAGGTCGACGAGGGCGCAGAAGCCCCCGATGAGGGCGAAGCGGAGGAGCTGGCCCAGCAGTCCTGGGGAGGACTGCGCAGCCGCTATGTCGGCTTGCGGATCGGTCGCCACCACTGCATTACCTCGTCACCTGTGTCACGGTCACCCGCGCGGGCGCTTGTGCCTTGATGCGCAAAGTGTAGAGATGAGCACTTCAGGGTCACGTTCCGGGCGTGGTTGGGCGTGGCTACCCTGGTCGGGTGACCCAAGTACCCAACACACAGCGTCGCACGCTCATGGGCTGGGCGCGGACGTCACCGACCATCGCCGACGTGCTGACCACCTCCGATGTCGAAGTGATCGCCCGCGCCGTGGCCCAGGCCGGTGAGCGCGGCGTGATCGCCCGTGGCCTCGGCCGGTCCTACGGCGACCCGGCGCAGAACGCCGGTGGCCTGGTCGTCGACATGACGGCCCTGAACCGGATCCACTCGATCGACCCGGACACCGCGCTGGTCGACGTCGACGCCGGTGTCAGCCTCGACCAGCTGATGCGCGAGGCCCTGCCGTACGGCCTGTGGGTCCCGGTGCTGCCGGGCACCCGCCAGGTGACCATCGGCGGCGCGATCGCCAACGACATCCACGGCAAGAACCACCACAGCGCGGGCAGCTTCGGCAACCACGTCGTGTCGATGGACCTGATCACCGCCGACGGGCAGGTCCGCACGCTGACGCCGGAGGGCCCGGACGCCGAGCTGTTCTGGGCGACCGTCGCGGGCATCGGCCTGACCGGCATCATCGTCCGGGCCAAGATCCGGATGACCAAGACCGAAACCGCGTACTTCCTCGCGGACAACGAGCGCACGAACAACCTCGACGAGACCTTGGAACTGGTCACCGACGGTTCCGACGACAACTACACGTACTCGTCGGCGTGGTTCGACACGATCTCCACCGGCGCGAAGCTCGGCCGCGCCGCCTTCGGCCGCGGCTCGCTGGCCAAGCTGGACGAACTGCCGCCGAAGCTGCGCGCCAACCCGCTGAAGTTCGACGCCCCGCAGCTCGCGACGCTGCCGGACGTCTTCCCCAACGGCCTGGCCAACAAGCTGACCTTCGGCGCCATCGGCGAGCTGTACTACCGCAAGACGCCGAAGGCCGCCCGCGGCGTGATCCAGAACCTGACCGCCTTCTACCACCCGCTCGACATGTTCGGCGAGTGGAACCGGGCCTACGGCTCGAAGGGCTTCCTGCAGTACCAGTTCTCGACGCCGCTCAACGCGCACGAGCCGTTGCGGAAGATCGTCAAGAAGATCGCCGAGTCGGGGCACGTGTCCTTCCTCAACGTCTTCAAGCGGATGGGCGAGGGCAACGCGGCGCCGCTGTCGTTCCCGCACCCGGGCTGGATGGTCTGCGTCGACTTCCCGATCAAGGACGGCCTCAGCCGGTTCTGCCAGGAGCTCGACGAAGACGTCCTGGAGCTGGGCGGGCGGCTGTACACCGCGAAGGACTCGCGCACCTCGCCCGAGACGTTCGCGAAGATGTACCCGCGCCTCGAAGAGTGGCGCAAGGTGCGCGCTTCCATCGACCCCGAAGGCGTTTTCGCCTCTGACATGAGCCGGAGGCTCGAACTGTGATCGACGCGGTGGGCAACCCCCAGTCCCTGCTCCTGCTCGGCGGCACGTCCGACATCGCGCTGGCGATCGCCGAGAAGTACCTGGCCGAGAAGCCGCTGCGCGTGGTGCTCGCGGCCCGGCCGTCGCCCCGCCTGGAGGCGGCCGCGCAGCGCCTGAAGGACAAGGGCGCCGAGGTGTCCACTGTGGACTTCGACGCGAAGGACACTGCCTCCCACCCGGGTGTGCTGGCCAAGGCGTTCGAGGGCGGCGACATCGACGTGGCCGTCGTGGCGTTCGGCCTGCTCGGCGACCCGGAAGAGGTCTGGCAGGACCACGCGAAGGCGGTCGAGCTGGCCACGGTGAACTACACGGCGGCGGTGTCGGTCGGCGTCGCGCTGTCGGAGAAGCTCAAGGCCCAGGGCCACGGCACGGTGATCGCGCTGTCGTCGGTGGCGGGCGAGCGCGTCCGCCGGTCCAACTTCGTGTACGGCTCGACGAAGGCCGGTTTCGACGGGTTCTACCTGGGTCTCGGCGAGGCGCTCGCGCCGTTCGGGGCGAAGGTGACGGTCGTCCGCCCGGGCCACGTGAAGACGAAGATGACCGAGGGGCTCAAGGACGCCCCGCTGGCGCAGACGGCCGAGCAGGTGGCGGAGATCGCGGTCGGCGCGGCGCGCGCCGGCAAGGACCTGGTCTGGGCGCCGGCGCCGTTCCGGCTGGTGATGTCGGCCCTGCGGCACGTCCCGCGGCCGATCTTCCGCAAGCTGCCGATCTGACGCGCTCGGCGTCACCTCACGGCGTGGGCGGGCACCAGGTAGAGGTTCTGGCTGCCCACCCAGGGTGAGTCGATGCGCCAGCTCGCCAGCGCGGCCGGCGGCGGGGCGCGGCGGGTGGTCGCCAGGACCAGGTCCGGGCTCGCCGGCGCGATGCTGTGGTCGAAGTTGTGGAAGTTCGCCTCCAGCAGCGCCCGGCCCAGGTCGCCGCTGCGGCGCTTGGTCTCGGTGATGGCCGGGTCGACGGCTCCGCGGTCGGAGAACTCGTCGACCAGCTCGCAGTCGCACGCGTACGCCAGTGCGCCGACCTCGCCGGCCGTCTCGACCTTGCGGCCGTGGGCGATCGCCGCCAGCTCGTGGCCGATTTCGCGGTACTCCGTCGTCGAGGCGTGGTTGCTCGTGATCGGCGCGAACTGGCGGGGCAGGCCCGGCAGCGCGTATACCGCGGCACCCGCCACGAGCGCCGCGCCGGCCAGCGTCCACGTCGCGCGCCGGACGCGCTCCGGGACGGCCGATGCGCAGGCGGCGAGGAAGATCGTCGCGCCGATGATGCTCGGCGCGTAGTACCAGTGGTAGGGCGGCACGCCCAGCTGGCTATAGGCCAGGTAGTGCAGCGCGCCGGCGACGGCGAGCGCCGCGAACGGCGTCAGGCGGCGGGCCGTCTCGGAGCCGCGTCGGTACTGGATGAGCCACGCCACCCCGGTCACGGCCGCGAGCAGCAGCGGCAGGAACGACAGCGCGGCCGCGGCCGGGAAGTTGCGCCAGTACAGCAGCGGACCGTTGGTGAAGCTGAACGGTCCCCACGACTGCTGGCTGATCTTGATGACGAGCGTGTCCGGCACGGCCGAGCCGAGCACCACCCAGCTGAACCCGAACCACGGCAGCGTGACGGCGAGCGCCGAGAAGGCCGTCCGCCAGATGCCGGTCCAGAACTCGCGGCGGGCCGCGAACAGCACGGCGGCGATCAGCAGCAGGTCGATCCGGACGAGCGCGAGCAGGCCGATCACCACGCCCAGGCGGCCGGCCCGGCGCTCCCCCGCGTAGACCAGCGTCCACACGACGCCGGTGGCGCCGAGGGCGACTTCGAGGCCGATCGAGGACAGCAGCAGCGGGTTGACCAGCAGCAACGCGAACGTCAGCGGCGCGAACGCCGGCGGCAGGCCGGTGCGCTCGCCGAGGCGGCGCAGGCCCAGCACGAGCAGCACCTGCGCGACGACGAAGACGACCCCGGCGGCCAGCACGGCGTCGCGCACGACGAACGTGACCGCGCCGAGAGCCAGGACGTTCAGCGGGGACGTCGCGGTGTTGGCCGTCCCCTGCTCGATCAGGCCCCAGTGGCCGTGGAAGGCGAGGTTCTTCGCGTAGGACAGCGTGATGTAGGTGTCATCGATGAGATGGCTGCTGACCAGGGCGAACACGAGGGCGGAGGCGGCCGCGGCGCCCGCCGGCAGGGCCCAAGCGCGGGTGACGGGGATGGCCGCCGGCAGCACGCGGACGGCTTTGGGGAGTTCTGCGGAGGCGCTTCGCATCCGGAATACCGTACCCCGCTCGTGATGCTTCTGTGATCTGAGCGGGGTACGGGTGGCCGAGGCCACACTCGGGGATCAGATGCCGTCCCCGGTACCGGAGCCGGCGTTGCCGCGCCCGCCGAAGCCGGGCCCGCGGCCATCGAAGCCCTGGTCGGGGCCGTTGTACTGGCGGTGCACGCCGGGGCGGCCATCCCGCGGACCGTGGTGGCTCGCGGCGGCGATCCCGCCGACGATCCCCGCGCCGACGAGCATGCCGAGCACCCCGACGGCGACGAGCTGGGTGGCCCGGTGACCGACGAACCGCCGGAACCCGCCTGCCTGCCGCGCGGCGGCCTGGGGTGGGCCCCAGGCCGCGTAGGGGTGACCTGGGGCGGGTTGGCCGGGCTGACCGGGCTGGCCGGGCGGCGGGGTGGGTGGTGGCTGCTGGCCGTGGACGGCGGTCTGGTCGGCCGGGGTGCCGGGCGCGGGTTGGCCGGACGCCGCCGGGTCGGCCGGGGCCTCGCCGGGCGCCCCTGAGCTGGCGGCACCTTGCGCGCCGACGGAGGTCGGCGAGGCTACGGGCTGGCCCGGGGCCGCGGACTCGGCCGCGCTCTGCGCGGCAGCCGGGCTAGGCGAGGCGGGAGGCTCGGCTGCACCTTGCGCGGCGGCCGAGGTGGGCGAGGCGGCAGGCGCCGGGCTGGTCGGGGCCGCCGGCTCGGCTGCGGGGGCGCTCGGCTCCGGAGTCGCCGCGGTGGGGGCGTCGGGCGTCGGGGTCGAATGCTCGACTGTCGGCTGGTCGGCTCCGTCCGGGGCCTTCGGCTCGCGCGGCTGGTCGTTCATCATCGCTCCTGTGGTCACGGGGACGGGCGCAGTGCCCGCCCCCACCACCTCAGGGTGCGCCCGTCAGCTGTGCGTGACCTGTACCGAAGCTGTCGATTCGCGAAGAGTCACAGGTAGAACGACAGGAACAGGGTGATCACCCAGGTCGCGCCCAGCACCTGCAGGATGCGGTCCTTGAGCGCGATCTCCTCCGGCTCGCCCGCGATGCCGCCGTCGACGTCCACCGCGTACCTCAGCACCGCCACCAGGAACGGGACCATCGAGATCAGCGCCCACACCGAGTTGTGCTCGGTCTGGCGGATCTCGAACGCCCACAGGCAGTACGACATGATCAGGATCGCCGCCGAGGTCGCCCAGACGAACCGCAGGTAGCTCGCCGAATACTTCTTCAGCGACGAGCGGATCTTCGCTCCGGTCCGCTCGAACAGCATGATCTCCGCGTAGCGCTTGCCCGCCACCATGAACAGCGAGCCGAACGCCGTGACCAGCAGGAACCACTGGGACAACGCGATGCCGCCCGCCACACCGCCGGCGATCGAGCGCATCAGGAAGCCCGAGCCGACGATGGCCAGGTCGACCACCGGCTGGTGCTTGAGGCCGAAGCAGTAACCGAGCTGGACGGCCTCGTAGACGCCCAGCACGACCGCCAGCTGCCAGCTGGCGAGGAACGACACGCCGAGGCCGGCCAGGAAGAACACGACCGCGGCCCCGTACGCGACGGGGACCGGCACGATGCCGGCCGCGATGGGCCGGTTGCGCTTGGTCGGGTGGGCGCGGTCGGCCTCGACGTCGATGGCGTCGTTGATGAGGTAGACCGAGCTCGCCACCAGCGAAAAGGCCACGAAGGCGATGACCGCGTCGATCAGGAGACCGGTGCGGTCGGTCGACTTCGAGAACGCGAAGAACGGGGCCGCGAAGACCAGGACGTTCTTCACCCACTGCCGCGGCCGCGCCGTCTTGATGACGCCACCGACCAGGCCGAACGGCCCGCGTGACACACCAACCTCAGGAGTCACGGCAGTTTCGTCGCTGTCGCGCTGCTCGGTCGTCTCGCTCATGGGTTCTTCTTCAGCTTCCGTCGTATCAGACCACCGACGAGCCCCCCGAGAGCTGCACCGGCCAGAACGTCTGTCGGATAGTGAACGCCGAGCACGAGCCTCGAGGCCAGCATCGGCGGTACCAGGGCGGGCACCAGGTTACGCCCGGTCAATCCGGAGTAGAGCACCGCCGCCGCCGTAGTGGACGTCGCGTGCGACGACGGGAAGCTCAGCTTGCTCGGCGTGCCGACCAGGACCTCGACGCTCGAGTGGTCCGGTCGCGGCCGCCTGACCACGCGTTTCACTGCGATCGACGCCGCGTGCGCTCCGACGACACCCGCCGAAGCGACCAGCCAGTCCTTGCGCCGCTCCTTGTCGACCACGGCCCCGATCAGGCCGAGGCCGAACCAGCCCAGCGCGTGCTCGCCGAAGTGCGACATGCCGCGCGCAGCCTTCACCGAAGCTTCACTCTTCAGAAAGCCCTGCGCCTTCGCGAGGACCGCCACCTCGCCGGCGGGCTGCCCCTTCTCAAGCATCGAGGGACCCGTCGAGCGGCGCACCGTCGGTCAGGTGCGGGGCGATCTTGTTGTCGAACGCCGACAGCGCCGAGCCGATCGCCATGTGCATGTCGAGGTACTTGTACGTGCCCAGCCGGCCGCCGAACAGCACGTTCTTCTCGCGGGCCTCGGCCTTGGCCAGCTCGCGGTAGGCCTCGAGCTTCTCGCGGTTCTCCGGCGTGTTGATCGGGTAGTACGGCTCGTCGTCCTCGCCCGCGAAGCGGGAGTACTCGCGGAAGATGACCGTCTTGTCCTTGGGGTAGTCCCGCTCCGGGTGGAAGTGCCGGAACTCGATGATCCGGGTGTAGGGGACTTCCTGGTCGTTGTAGTTGACGACCGAGGTGCCCTGGAAGTCACCGGTCTCGGCGACCTCGGACTCGAAGTCGACGGTGCGCCAGGTGAACTTGCCCGCCGAGTAGCCGAAGTAGCGGTCCAGCGGCCCGGTGTAGACGGTCGGGGTGCCCGCCGGGATGTGCGCGCGGACGTCGAAGTAGTCGACGTTCAGCCGGATCTCGATGTTCTCGTGCTCGGCCATCTTCTCGAGCCACGCGGTGTACCCGTTGACGGGCAGGCCCTCGTAGGTGTCGTTGAAGTACCGGTTGTCGAAGTTGTAGCGGACCGGCAGGCGCGTGATGATGTTCTCGCCCAGGTTCTTGGGGTCGTTCTCCCACTGCTTCGCGGTGTACCCGCGGATGAACGCCTCGTAGAGGGGGCGGCCGACCAGCGAGATCGCCTTCTCCTCGAGGTTCTGCGCGGCGGAGGTCTCGAACTCGGACGCCTGCTTCGCGATCAGCTCGCGCGCTTCGTCCGGGGTGTGCGACTTGCCGAAGAACTGGTTGATCAGGCCCAGGTTCATCGGGAACGAGTAGACCTGGTCCTTGACCCGCGCGAAGACGCGGTGCTGGTAGTTCGTGAACTCGGTGAACCGGTTGACGTACTCCCACACGCGCTTGTTCGAGGTGTGGAACAGGTGCGCCCCGTACTTGTGCACCTCGATGCCCGTCTCCGGGTCGGGCTCCGAGTACGCGTTGCCGCCGAGGTGGCTGCGTCGCTCGAGGACGAGGACCTTCTTGCCGAGCTCGGCCGCGGCCCGTTCGGCGACCGTCAGGCCGAAGAAGCCGGACCCGACGACGACGAGGTCGTAACCTGCGAAATCGTCTTCAGTAATCTTGGCGGGGTTCGTGTGCGCGCTCACGGGCGTCGAGGGTACGCAGGTCGGTCGCACGGCCCGCACCCACCTATCACATTTCGGCCTACGACACACCTGGAAAGCAGTGCCTGCACCCGAGGACTTCTGGAGCTACTTCGGCGCGGTGGCCACCTACCTGGCCGTGCTGGCGGTCCCCGGCGGGGTCGCCGGGTGGGCCGCCGGCCTGCGCGGCTGGGCCCTGGCCGGCCTCGCGCCGCTGCTCAGCTACGCCATCACCGGCCTGGCCGGCCCGTGGCTGGCGATCACGCACATCCCCTACGGCTCGCTCAGCGTGGCCGCGGTCACCCTGCTGCTCGCCGCCGTGCTGTACGGCCTGCGCCGCCTGGCCACCGCGCGCGGCTGGCTCACCCCGGGCGCCGAGGAGCCCGCCGTGCCCTGGACGCGCCGGGCCCACCTGGCCGTCGGGGCCTGCGTCGCGATCGCCGTCGCCGTGTCGATCGCCGTGGTCGTCTCCGGCCGCGGCGGGACGACCGCGGTGTTCCAGCGCTGGGACACCGTCTTCCACGCGAACGGCATCCGCTACATCGCCGAGACCGGCGACGGCTCGCTGACCGGCATGGGCACCATCAACTGGTACCCGGCCGGCTCCTTCTACCCGAACGCCTACCACCTGGTCGGTGCCCTGGTCTACGAGTTGTCCGGGACGTCGATCCCGGTCACGCTCAACGCGATCACGATGCCGATCGCCGGCCTGTTCGCGCTGGCGATGGCCGCGCTGGTGCGCCAGCTCGGCGGCCGCGCGGTGTTCGCCGGCAGCGCCGCGCTGGTCGCCGGCGGCGCGACGACCGGGGCGTACGAGTCGGTGTCGAGCGGGCTGCTGCCGTTCGCGCTCGGCATCGTGCTGACGCCGCTGGCGGTGATCGCGCTGCAGCGGTTCGTCGCGCGGCCGGGCGTGGACACCGGGGCGGTGCTGGCCCTGACCGCGACCGGCCTGCTCGCCGCGCACTCCAGCGCGCTGTTCGGGGCGATCCTGTTCGCGTTCCCGCTGGTGGTGCAGCGCTGGTACCGGGCGCTGCGCGGCCGCCGCGTCGACGGCGTGGCCGAGGGCAAGCCCGCCTGGCGCGTGGTGGGCGGCGACGTGCTGCGGATGGTGCCGGTGATGGTCGTCGCCGGGCTGCTGGCCGCCCCCATGATCCTCGGCGCGATCGGTTTCACGTCCGGCTCGTACCCGTACTACGCCTGGGGCTCGCACATGCCGGTGTGGAAGGCGCTGGCCATGCTGGCGACCTTCAAGCAGGTGCTGCCGGTGCCGCAGATCTGGCTGACGGTGTTCCTCGCCGTCGGCGTGCTGACGCTGGTGGCCCTGCGGCGGATGCGCTGGCTGGTGCTTTCGGCGCTCGGGCTGTCGGCGTTGTTCGTGGTCGTCGCCTGCTTCGGCGGCGAGCACTGGGTCATCTCGCTGTCGCGCCCCTGGTGGAACGACCGGTTCCGGCTGATGGCGCTGGCGTCGATCCCGCTGTGCCTGCTCGCCGCGCACGGCATGAGCGAGACCCAGCGGTGGCTGGCGAAGCTCGCGAGCGGACGCGCCTGGGTGCGCGCGCGGCCGTGGCTGACCGGCCGGGTGGGGCTGGCGACGGCGGTGCTCCTGGTCGTCGCGATGGGCGTGCTGACCGGCGGGTTCTACCGCGCGGCCAACGCCAAGACGGTGTCGCTGCTCTACTACAACGGCCTGCCCGGCGAGGTGGTCCCGCCGGTCAGCCAGGACGAGATCGACGCGATGGACCACCTCGGCACGCTCGGCATCCCCGCCGACCAGAAGGTGCTCAACGACCGGCTCGACGGCACGGCCTGGATGTACGCCCTGACCGGCGTGCACCCGGTGGCCGGCCATTACGACGCCGGCGTGGCCCCGCCGGACGCGCTCTACCTGGCCAAGCACTTCGTCGACTACGACAGCGACCCGCAGGTGCGCGCGGCCGTTCAGCGGCTGAACATCCACTACGTGCTGGTGGGCAGCGGCACCATCCGCCGGGACACCCCCATCGCGTGGGGCCTGCAGCACCTGGACGGGCACGACTTCCTGCAGGTCGTCTACCGGAACCCGGGCGCGGTCATCTACCGGATCGTGAAGTAGAACGCCCTCGTGGCCGCGGCGCCCCTCCGCGGCCACGAGGGCCCCCGCACCCCCGGGGTGATCTCGGTCGTCTGCAAGGTATCGACGCCCGCGGACCGGCAATCGGTTTCCCGATCACCCCGATGTCACTCGTTCGGACTAGCGCAGCTCCGGCAGGACGTCGCTGGCGACCTGCTCCAGCACGGCTTCCCGGCCTTCGTAGGGCGACGACGACCGCGGCCAGTGCGAGATGACGTCGGTGAAGCCGAGCTCCTTCGCCCGGCCCACGGCGTCGCGGAACGCCTCCACGCTGCTCAGCGAGAACACCGGTGACGCGTCCAGGCTGAGGAACCGCTGGATGCTCGCGCGGTCGCGGCCCGCCGCGTCCAGCCGCCCGTCGAAGACCTCGGTGAGCTGCTCGATGCCGGCCCACCACTCGTCGGCGGTCTCGCCGCCCTTGCCGGTCGTCACCCAGCCCGCGCCGAAGCGCGCGGCGAGGGTCATCGTGCGCGGGCCGTTCGCCGCGACGACGAACGGCAGCCGCGGCCGCTGGACCGGGCCGGGCAGGTTGCGGGCCTCGCGGGCCCGGTAGTACTCGCCGTCGAAGCCGAACTTGTCGGTCATCAGCAGCCCGTCGAGCGCCTCGACGAACTCGGTGAAGCGGTCGACGCGCTGCTTCGTCGTCAGCTCGGGGGCGCCGAGCACCGCGCCGTCGTAGCGCGTGTGGTCGACGCCCGCGCCGACGCCGAGGACGAGCCGGCCGTCCGAGATGTCGTCGAGGGTGTTGAGCTCCCGCATGAACGGCACGGGGTGCCGGGCGACCGGCGAGGCCACGAACGTGCCGAGCCGGATGCGGGACGTCACCGTCGCCGCCGCGGTCAGGGTCGGGATCGCGGAGAACCACGGGCCGTCGACCAGGTTGCGCCAGCCGAGGTGGTCGTAGGTCCAGGCGTGGTCGAAGCCGTACTCCTCGGCGGCGCGCCACTTCGGCTCGGCGGCCCACCAACGATCTTCCGGAAGAATCACGATGCCAACTCGCACAATGCGAAAAGTAACAGTGAAGCGAAGCTTCTCCGTTGAGGGTGGTGGTGGGGAGGAGGGAGGAGACTAGCGGTCACCACCGGCTGTCGCACGGACGGGAACGTCTTCGCCCGAACGAGTCAGGGACAATGACGGGGTGGAGAGACCTCAGTTGATCGCGTCCGACGTCGACGGCACCCTGCTCGGCCCCTCCGAATCCCTGACCGGCCGCACCATCGCCACCGTGCGCCGGGCGATCGACGCGGGCGTGCCGTTCGTGCTGGCCACCGGGCGGCCGCCGCGCTGGATCGCGCCCGTGGCCGGGCCCCTCGAGCTGACCGGGTACGCGGTGTGCGCGAACGGCGCCGTCCTGTACGACTGCGGCCGCGAAGAGGTCGTCGCGGTGCACGGCCTGCTGCGGCCCGAGCTGCTCCACGACATCGCGCACGCGCTGGACAAGGCCCTGCCCGGCTGCCGGCTGGCCACCGAGCGGGTCAGCACCGGCGCCGACCACGACATGCGCAACTTCGTGATCGAGCCGGACTACCACAACCCGTGGGGCGACGGCGAAGGCCGCACCGCGCCGCGGGCCGAGGTGCTCGGGCACCCGGCGATCAAGCTGCTGGTCAGCCACCGCGGGATGTCGTCGGAGGAGATGGCGGACGCGGTGAACGCGCTGTTCGACCGGGACGTCGACGTGACGTACTCCTCGTCGGGTGGGCTGGTCGAGCTGTCCGCGCACGGCATCACCAAGGCGACCGGGCTCGCCGACGTCGCCGGGCGGCTCGGGGTCGAGCCCGAGCGGGTGATCGCCTTCGGCGACATGCCCAACGACGTCGAGATGCTCCGCTGGGCCGGCCACGGCGTCGCGATGCAGAACGGGCACCCGCAGGCGCGGTCGGTGGCCGACGAGATCACCGGCCCGGCCGGCGAGGACGGCGTCGCGCAGGTGCTTGAGCGCTGGTTCTAGCTGGTTCTAGACCGTCTTGCGGGGGTCCGGGTGGCGGAGCCCCCGGCGCGGGGCGAAGCCCCGGATGTCACCGCCGGTCGAGCTCGGCCGCTTCGGCCGGGGTCGGCGCCGTGCCGCCCAGGTGGGCGGGCAGCCACCAGCGTTCCTCGTCGGATGCCGGCTGGTCCGGGTACTCGGCCTGGGCGCGGTCGAGCAGCGCGCTCATCCGGGTGCGCAGCTCCTTCGTGACGACGTCCCAGTCGTCCCCCTTCGCCGGGTGCATCGGCTCGCCGATGAGGATCGAGATCGGCACGTGCCGGCGGGTCAGGTCCTTCGGGCGGCCCTTCGTCCACAGCCGCTGGGTCCCCCACAGCGCCATCGGCACGACCGGGACGCCGGCCGCCGCGGCCATCCGGACCGCGCCGGACTTGATCTCCTTGACGGTGAACGACTGGCTGATGGTGGCCTCGGGGAAGACGCCGACGACCTCGCCGGCCTGCAGCTTCGCGAGCGCCTCGCGGTAGGAGGCCAGCCCGGCGGAGCGGTCGACGGAGATGTGGTGCATCCCGCGCATCAGCGGCCCGGCGATCTTATTGTCGAAGATCTCCTTCTTCGCCATGAAGCGCGTCAGCCGCTTGGCCGGGCGCGCGCCGAGCCCGCAGAAGATGAAGTCCAGGTAGCTCACGTGGTTGCACGCGATGACCGCGCCGCCGCGGCGCGGGATGTGCTCCGCGCCCTCGATCCGGATGCGGTTGTCGAGTACCCGGAACATCGTCCGGGCCGCCGCGATCACGGGCGGGTAAACCAGGTCGGCCATCCGGCCAGGTTACGGGACCGTAGGTTCGGCGCGGCGGTTCAGCGGGGAAGAACACAATACGAGCGCGAGCAAGAGCGAAAACAGCGCGACGGACTGGTGCTTAATGCCTTCGATGCCGTCGCCGAGGGCCGCGGTGCCGAACTGCGTCACCGAGACCGCGAACAGGAACGCCAGCACGACGCCGAGCGCGTCCCGTCGCCGCGACCAGGCCCTGAGCAGCACGAACAGCCAGATGGGGACGAGCGCGAACAGCCCGAGCGGGGCGAGCAGGCCGGTCAGCCACGACACGACCGGCACCCGGTACTCCTGCGCGTGCGGCGGGAAGCCGGCGTCCCGGTCGAAGCTGCCGAGGTAGTCCGGCCGGGCGGTGAGCTGGTCGGTGGCGGCGCGGTCGAGCACGGCCAGGGTCCGGCCGGGGTGGGTCGCGAAGTACGTCACGACGTTCCGGCGGCTGATCCGGTCGCGATAGCGCGGGTACAGCGGGTCCATCGTCGCCGGGTGCGGGTGCCACCAGCCGTTGCCCGCGTACTGCGCGAACGACGGCGGTAGTCCGAGGGCGGCCAGGTCGGCCTGGGTGTCGTGCCTGCCGTCGACGATGTTGAGGAAGATCGAGTTGAAGACGTTGATCTCGCGGGAGTCGTCGCCCGGGAAGGCGCTGTAGGTGCCGTCGGGCGCTCGCGCGGGCTCGACGCTCTGCTGCGCGGAGAGCGTGACGGCGCCGATCGCGGCGATGACCAGCACGGCCGACACCCACCGCTTGGCGCCGCGCAGCGTGCCCGGCCGGACCAGCAGGATCGCCAGCGCGAGGATCGGCAGGATGATCAGCGTCTGGACCTTGGCGTTGACTGCCAGGACGCCGCCCGCGAACGTCACCGCCATCCCCGCGTAGCTCCATCGGCCTTCGCGGGCGGTCAGGAGCAGGCCGCCGACGGCCAGCAGCAAGCCGAGGAAGGCCGCGCCTTCGCCGAGGATCGCCGCGAAGTAGCCGAAGAACGCCGAGTCCGCGACGACCAGCAGGAGCCCGGCCGCCACGAAGACCCGGGTCCGGCGTGGGTGGGGCAGGCCGAGCACGATCGCCGTGATCGCCGCCGCGGCGATGACGCTGCTCAGCAGGCCCAGGATGACCAGGCTCAGCGTGCCGTGGAGGCCGATCAGGCGTCCGATGCGGACGGCCAGGTCCGCGAGCCAGCTCTGCGTCAGCAGGTACGTCGGCCGGCACGGCGGTCCCGGCGCGGGCGGGTAGGTGAGGTGGACGAACGGCTCGGGCAGGCCCTTCCAGGTGATCCCGGCGCCGCACAGCACGCGGCCGCCGTCGCCGTTGTTCGACATCGCGATCGGGCGCGGCACCAGGAACCGCACCACGAACAGGGCGAGCGACGCGCCGAACACCCCGATTCCCAGCCGCGCTTCCGCGCCCAGTTGCCGGTCCGGGGCCTCGAGCTTCACGAAGGACAGGGTACGTAGCGGAAGTCCGGGCCCTTGTCGAGGTCGGCGACCAGTGACTTGGCCTGTTCCGCCCGCGGGTACACCGAGACCCAGTAGGGCGTGCCGACGCGGCGGAAGGTCGCGACCTCGTACTTGCCCGCGTACACCGGGTCGATCACGCAGTGCTGGCGGTCGGCGTAGCCGCCTTCGGCGGGCACGGCGACGGTCGGGCGGCGGCTGTTCACCACGTAGTCGTAGTCGGTCGAGACGCCGCCGTCGTGCTGCCCTTCGCGGGCGATGTGGTCGTCGGTGCGGCCGAGGACGTCGATGATGAGCAGCTGCCCGCCGTGGGCGGCGAGGGCGCCGGGCGCGGCGGCGCTGACGACGGAGCCGGGCGGCAGGTAGTCGCCGAGCCAGTCGCCGATCTCGGCGAGTTCGGTGCCGTGCGAGTGCCAGACGCGGACCCGGTCGAGCATTTCGGGGCTGAACACCGAAACGAGGACCGCGATGCCGGCGAGCCCGCAGGCGGTCACCGGGACGAGCCGCGGTGTGACGGGCTTCGGCCACGGCGACGGCTTCACGACGACGTCCGCGGTCAGCACGCCGTACGTCCCGGCGGCCGCGACGGCCAGCAGCGGCGGGATCGGGGCCAGCAGCCGCCACGACGGACCGGGGTCGCCGCCGATGAGCACGGCCGCCGCGGCCAGCCCCGCGGCCATCGCGAACAGCAGCCAGAGCAGCGCCCGAGCCTCGACAGCTTCGGTGCGACGCAGCAGGAGCGCGACCGCGGCGACCAGGCCCAGCAGGAGGAACCCCTGGTGGGCCAGGGCGAAACCGGCGAGGTACGGCCAGCCCGTGGCGAGGTGCTCGCCGAACGGCCCGCCGAGCTTCGCGGCCAGCGGGGCGGGGAGGAAGTGCTCGTAGAACGTCGCACGCCAGGCCAGCCGCGGGATCAGGAAGACCAGCGCGCCCAGCACGTACCCCACCGGCGCCCACCAGCTGTGCTTCTCCTTGAGCGCGGCCCCGGCCAGCCACAGGCCGGCCAGCACGGCGACGACCAGGCCTTCCGGGCTGGTCATCACGGCGAAGGCGACCAGCACCCCGGCGACCACCGGGCGGCGCGCCGCGAGCGCGTACCCGACGGCGAGGACGAGCAGGACGAACAGCGGGACTTCGGAGCCCGAGGCGCCGTAGACGGCGAGGCCGCCGGCGCTCGCGGTGAGCACCGCGGCGGCCACGCCGATCGCGGGCCGCGGCGCGGCGCCGGCCGCGGTGACGATCCGGTTGGCCGCGAAGTACGCCAGGAGCACGCACCCGAGCGCGGCGAGGACCCCCAGGACGACCGCCGTGGTGCGGACGTCGGCGCCGAACGCGGCGCGCGGCAGGGCGACCAGGACCAGCCAGAGGAAGTTCGTGTACCCCTCGACGCGTTCGCCGGGGTTGAACACCGGGCCGTTGCCGTCGGCGATGTTCTGCGCGTAGCGGAAGGTGACCAGCGCGTCTTCGGTGACGGTCGCGAACAGCAGCTGGTGCAGCAGCGAGAGGCCGAGTGTGAGGGTGAGGACGAAGGCACGCAGGCCGCGTTCGGCGTCGAGGCGGGTCCAGGTCAGCACCACGATCGCGGCGACGACCAGCCACGCCACCACGACCGCGTAGACCACCCGGCCCCCTCCGCCTCGCACCCGCCCGGCTCCCCGGCCAGGTTATCGATCATCGGCGGCGAAGTGTTTCGCGTGGATCGATCACGGGACCGAATGGGGGTGGATCACTTCGCCGGCGACAGTCAAGCAGGGAAATTCGCCGGTCAGAATAACCCGATCGGGTGTCGCCCCGGAGGGTCGAAGTGACGTCCTGAAAAAGTGCCGATCGGGGTATCCCGCCGACGCGACGAGCCGGCCATTCCCGGCTTAGTCTCCACCGTGCTCTCCGCAGGCATCGCCATTGTCGTCATCGCCGGGCCCGGTCTCCTGACCGGTCTCGCGGCGGGTTTGCGCGGCTGGGTCCTGGCCGGGATGGCGCCGTTGCTGAGCTACGCCGTCGGCGGGCTGACCGGTCCGTGGGCCGCCGCGGCCGGGCTCCCCTTCACGCCGCTGACGTACGCGGTGTCGACGGTCGTGTTCGCCGGGATCGCTTTCGGCGTCCGGAAGTGCACAGTGCGCGGACGGTCGCCGGAGCCGCCATTGTGGACGAGAAGTGGACACCTGGCGGTGCTGGCCTGCCTGCTGTTCGCGGCCGCCGCCGGGGTCTGGGCGGCGCTGCTCGGCCTGGGCCGGATCGGGGCGCTGCCCCAGGGGTTCGACGCGGTCTACCACGGCAACGCCGTCCGCTACCTCGCCGACACCGGCGACGGCAGCCTGTTCGGCACCGGTCACGTGAACTGGTACGGCGACGCGCCACCGGTGTTCTACCCCAACGCCTACCACCTGCTGGCGTCGGTGACGTACCGGCTCGGCGGCGGGTCGGTCCCGGAGACGCTGGACGCGAACACCGTGCTGCTGCCGGGCCTGCTGGCGCTGTCGCTGGTGACGCTGGTGCGGGAGTTCCGCGGCCGGGCCGTGCTCGCGGGCGCCGTGGCGCTGACGGCGGTGGCGCCGGTGATGGGCGTCTACGAGTCGATGAACCGCGGGCCGCTGCTGCCGTTCGCGCTGGGTGTGACGCTGACGCCGCTGGCCGCGGTGGCGCTGCGGCGGTACCTGGAGCGGGCCGCGCGGGACACCGGGCTGGTGCTGGTGCTGGCCGCGGTGGGGCTGCTGTGCATCCACCCGTCGACGTTGTTCGGCGGAATCCTGTTCGCGGGCCCGATGCTGGGGCAGCGCTGGCTGGCGGGGTGGCGCCGGCTCGGCCGCGACCTGCTGGTGTTGCTGCCGATCGCGGTGGTGTCACTGCTGGTGGCGTGGCTGCAGCTGTTCGGAGCGCTGGGGCTGGCGTTGCCGTACTACGGCTGGCCGAGCGAGTACCGCGCGTCCACGGCGTTGGGCGCGCTGCTGGGGTTCCAGCACTTCGAGCCGCACCCGCAGGTGTGGCTGTCGATGGCGGTGTTCTTGGGGGTCGTGTTCTTCGCGCGGGCAGGCGAGCTGCGCTGGATCGGCCTGACGGCGTTGGTGACAGGGTTGGCGTACGTGGCGGTGGCGTCGTCCAACGCACCGATCGTGATGGCGCTGTCCCGGCCGTGGTGGGACGACCCGTTCCGGTTCTTCTCGATGGCGGCGGTCCCGCTGTCGGTCTTGGCGGCCCACGGCTTGGCGTCGGCGCAGGCGTGGCTGCGTGACCGGCTGCTGTCGCGGGTCAAGGCGGTCGCCTTGTTGGTCCTGCCGGGGTTCGTGCTGCTTTCGAACGGGCTGTACGTCCGGTCGAACGGCGACCAGGTGTACCCGGGCTACCAGGCGGCGGACCCGTCGACGCTGCGCGTGACACCCGGCGAGCAGGCCGCGATGCGGGCGCTCGGCACCCTGGCCGCGCCCGGCGAGTGGGCGATGAACGACCGGTTCGACGGAACCGCGTGGACTTACGCTTTGACGGGAATTCGAACCGTCGCCGGGCATTTCGACGAAACTTCCCCACCATCGGACGCGGTGTTGCTGGCGAATCGGTTTCGAAACTATTCGACGGATCCGGCGGTGCGGGCAGCGGTACGCCGGTGGAACATCCATTGGGTCATTTCGGGAAAGCCGTCCGGCGACCCGGGCCAGCCTTATCAGCCGGGGCTGACCGGTCTGGCGGGCGAACCGTTCTTGACGGTGGTCTACCGCAACCCGGACGCGGTGATCTACCGCCTGACGCCGTGAGTTGTCCACATGTGCGCAACGCCTGTGGACAACCTGGGGACAACGTCAGGCAGGCGTACCCAGGCGGACGACACGGCGGGAGTCAGGCGGGGGTGGCGGCCGAGCGGGCGGTGCGGGCGGCGACCGCGGCGAAGCCGGCCGTGAGCAGGTCGGCGACCGTGAACATCACGCGGGAGGCGACCGCGAACGCGGTGGCCTGGCCGACCGTCAGGCCGCTCGCCGTCAGGACCGCCACCTGGGCCACCTCGCGGACGCCGACGCCGCTGGGGAGGATGAACGCGAAGGTGCCCACCGTCATCGCCACCGCCATCGCGCCCACGCACAGCACGAAGCCGCTCACGCCCGGGGTGCCCACCGAGTTGGCCAGGAGCCAGAGGTGGACGCCCTGCAGGCACCAGGCCGCCGTCGAGGCGCCGAAGACCTTGCCGATCACCGCCCAGCCGAGCGGGTGGGCCAGCGGGGGGCGGCGGAGGATCCGCAGGACCAGGGACGTGCCCCAGGTCAGGATCTTCGGGTGCAGCATCGCCAGGCCGAGCGGGATGAGCACGAACAGCCACAGCGCGCGCGGGCTGTTGCTGAACACCGCCGGGGCCGCCAGGAGCGACACCACCAGCGCCGACACCACGCCCACGCCGAGCTGGATCAGGGAGCCCGTGAAGATCCGGGCGCGGGCCAGGCCCGCCTTGCGGCCCAGCTCCATCTGCAGCAGGTACGCCCAGACCGAGCCCGGCACGTACTTGCCGAGCGAGCCGACCAGGCAGATCTGGGCGCCGCGGGCGTAGCCGATCGGGGCGCCCAGGTCGTCGACCATCACCTGCCAGCCCCAGGTCGAGACCAGGATGGCCGCGACCAGGGCGACCAGGCTCAGCAGGGACGACTCCCAGGCGACGTCCCGCAGGGTGTGCCAGAACTCGCCCCAGTTGGCCGCCAGCTGTTTCGCCGCGAAGCCGAGGACCAGCAGGATCGCCACCCACCGGACGACGTCGAGAATCTTCGCCCGGGTGGACTTCGGCGGCTTTCCCGCCGCCGGCAGGTCCTCGACTGTCGTCATCGACGGCTCTCCTCAGGCCTGCACCGTGACCAGGCGGCTGAACTCGGAGAGCAGATCGTAACCGTCCCACACCGCCGAGAAGGTCAGGGCGGAGCCGAACGGCACGATCCGGTCGACGCCGCGGCCCGCGAGCTCGTGCGCGAACGCCGTCAGCTCCTCGGCCGTGAAGCCGAACTGGCTGACCGTCTGGTCCTTCCGGAGGACGATCGGCACCAGGTCGGCCAGCGACGACACCCGCGCGTTGGCGAACGTGCCCGCGCCGAGCCACTCGCGCGGCAGCACCGCCGGGTCGGTCAGCTCGAGCGTCGCCAGGCCGTTGCCCTGGAACTCGATCTCCTTGACCAGCCCGTCGACCGCCGCACCGTACGCCGAGACGCGCTTCTGGACCGCCATCGCCGGCTCGGTGACGTGCTGCTTCGTCTCCAGCACCGACGCCAGAAGCGTGCGGAACTCATGACCGGCCGCCGTCGCACCCGCTTCGTCGCCGACCCAGAACACCGCGCGCGGTGACGAGCAGGCGGCCTGGTCGAACCAGTACGAGTCGTTGTAGAAGCCTTCGGCCGCCGCGCGGCGCTCGGCCTCGGACGCCCGCTGCCAGCCCGCCACCGACGCGACGGCGAAGGACGAGCGGTCCGGGAACGTCAGGTCGCGCGCGTGCGGGGCCAGGGGGTACTTCCGCAGGGCCGCGACCGAGCCGTCGCCGCCCCAGATGACCCGCAGGTCGGCGGCCAGCGACAGGCCGCCGCTCACCTCGTCGCTGCGGTCGTAGGTCACCATCCGCTGGGTCGCGCGCACGGCGTCGGCCACCGACGAGTCCACTTCGGACAGTGCCGCGTTCAGCGCCTCCAGCACCGCCTCGGCGGCCCCGGCCGAACGCGACGAGACCCGCACGACGTTGTGGTTGCCTGCCAGCGCGGACAGCGCCCACGAGTAGACGAAGATCGTGTCGACGTTCGCCGGCGGCACGTGGAACACCAGCCCGCGCGGGAACCGCAGGGCGTTCCCCGAGGTGTCCAGAGTGGACAGTGCTTTGGCGATTTCACCCTTGCGCAGGAAGAAGCCGAGCGACGCGAGCTCCGGGAACCGGCGCGCGGTGGCCGGGGCGAGCAGCTTGCGGGCGAACTTCGTGACGAACTCGACGATCCGCGGGTCGCCGACACGCAGCCGACCTCCCGGCGGCGAGGCGCGCAGCTCGTCGACCAGGGAACCGACCTCAATCGGGGCCGAAGCGGGGAACCGCTGGGTCAGAGAAGTCACGCCGCCGCTCCCGAGAACGTGTCGGAGCACCCGCGGGCCTCCGCCTTCGGCAGCCGCCCGAGCACCGAGAAGTGCTTGCCCGGCCAGTCGCCGTCGTCGATGCCGTTGTAGACGCCGAGGTCTTCGGTCAGCAGCACGTGCCCCGGGTACGACCGCGGCAGCGTCGAGACGACCTCGATCACGCCCGGCTCCCCGACCGGCTGCTCTTCCCACGTCTCCGGGTTCCGGATCACGACGTCGGCGAAGTCCGGGCAGTACAGCGAGTTCCCGGACGGGCCTTCGAGGAACACCGTGCCGATCTGTTCGATCATCCCGTAGTAGTTGTGGATCCGGGTGAGCCCGGTGTCCTCTTTGAACCGCCGCCGGAACTCGGTGTTGTCCACCGCGCGGTCGATCAGCTTCTTCCAGCCGCCGCTGTGGATCAGGATGCCGTTCGACAGGTCGAGCCCGTGGTCGCGCGCGACCTCGTAGAGGTACAGCCACACCATGAACGTGAAGCCGAAGATCAGGAACGGCTTGTCGCCGTACTCGGCCAGGAACTTCTTGACCGCCTCGACGTCCGGCTGGTCGTTCTCGTCGAGCACGTACGTGTGCTTGCGGCCGAAGTTGGCCATGCCCAGCACCCCCGCGCCGCGCGCGGAGAACGAGCGGCGGTTCTTGATGATGCCGATCGTGTCGACCATCAGCATCGGCAGCCGCTCGCCGCCGAGGACCTCCTGCAGCGTCGCGCCCAGCTGCTTGGTCTGCGCGCCCGCCGCCTCCTTGTCCAGGTAGATCCGGGACGCGCCGGCGCCGGTGGTGCCCGACGACGTCAGCGTCTTGAAGACCTCGCTGTCCGGGACGGACTTCAGGTCGTGCGTCTTGAACATCCGCACCGGCAGCCACGGCAGGTCCGCGATCGAGCCGAACCGCGCGTCCGAAGAGATCCCCAGCGAGGCCAGGATCCGGTCGTAGCCTTCGGAATTCGCCCGGTGGTGGGCCGTCAGCGAGGCCAGCTCGGGCAGCAGCAAAGCTTCCCGGTCGGCCTGCGACCGCGTGAACACACTCATACCCGCCCCTCCAAGGTCCGGTAGTCGATCTTGCCGCTGGCCAGCAGCGGCACGGTTTCGATCGGGCGGACGTCGAACCCGCTGGCGTGCAGGTGCAGCCGCTCGGCCAGCGCCCGCGACGCGTCCTTGCAGATGCCGGTGTCGGCGCCCTCGGCGAACAGCACGACCTTGTCGCCCGCCGCCACCGCGGCCACCACGTCGATCCCGACCGCTGCCGTGCGCACGGCCTGCTCGAGATCGTCGAGGCTGACGCGGTTGCCGAACACCTTGCCGATGCGCTTGAGCCGGCCGGTGATGAACAGGTACCCCTCTTCGTCGAGGTACCCGAGGTCACCGGTGGCCAGCACGCCACCGTATTCGTCGCCCTTGGCCAGTCCGGACTCGTCGTCCGCATAGCCCATCATCACGTTGGGCCCACGGTAGACGACCTCACCGACAATTTTCGGGTGCGTGGTCTCCGAGCCGTCGTCGCGACGGACCGCGAACCGGCCGCCGGGCAGCGCCGGTCCGGCGGAACCGAGCTTTTCGGCCAGCTTTTCGGCGGGCACCGTCGTCATCCGCGGCGCCGCCTCGGTCTGGCCGTACATCACGTACATCCGGCCGCCGACGGCGAGCATCTTCTCGTTGAACTCGGTGATCAGCTCGTCGCGCAGCTTCCCGCCCGCCTGCGTCAGCGTGCGCAGCGTCGGGTATTTCGCGGGGTCGAACTTGAGCCGCCGCAGCATTTCGTAGTGGTACGGGACCCCCGAGAGGGACGTGACGCCGTAGGTGTTCACCGCGTCCCAGAAGCCGCGGCCGAGCACGCCGGACGGCTCGATCACGACGGTCGCGTCCCGCACCAGGTGCGAGTTCAGCACCGACAGGCCGTAGCTGTAGTGCAGCGGCAGGCAGGTGGGCGCGACCTCGTCGGCGTCGATGTGCAGCACCTGCGCGATGGCGTCGGCGTTCGAAAGGATCGCCTGACGCGAGAGCCGGACGAGCTTCGGGTTGCCGGTCGAGCCGCTGGTCGGCAGCAGGACGGCGAGGTCGGGGTGCGGCACGACCCCGTCGGCCGACGAGCGGACCCAGTCGGCACCGCGGGCGGCATACCCGTCGGGCGCGTCACCCGAAGCCGACAGCACGGCCGCCGGCCGGAACCGTGAGACCAGCCCGGCCAGCACGTCCGCGTCCAGCGCCGGGTCGATCAGCGCGATCGCCCGCCCGGATTCGAACGCGCCCAGGTAGGTCAGCACGCTGTCCAGGTCGACCGACATCCGCGCGAACACGACGCCGGTGGGCAGCGCCGCCAGCTTCTCCATCGCCCGGCCGACCTCGGCCGACAGTTCCGCGCCCGCCAGCGTGCGGCCCCCGGCCACATCGACCAGCCGGGCTCCCGCACCCAACAGCGTCACAGCACCAAGCCTCCGTCGATCCCCAGCACCTGGCCGGTGATGAACGACGCTTCGTCGCTCACCAGGAACCGGATCGCGTTCGCCACTTCTTCGGGCCGGCCCAGGCGCCCGAGCGGCGTCTTGCCGGCGTTCTCCGCCTTCGCGTCCTCGCTCAGGCCCGACGTGAGATCGGTCTCGATGACGCCCGGCGCGACCGCGTTGACGCGGATGCCGGACCGGCCGAGCTCCTTCGCCGCCGACCGCGCGATGTTCGCCACCGCCGCCTTCGACGCCGCATACACCGTCTGACCGGCACTTCCGTACTCGCCGACGATGGAGGCGAGCACGACGATCGCCCCCGACTTCTTCCGCATCATCGCCCGGGCCGCGGCCTGGACGGTGTGCAGCGTGCCGGCGACGTTCGTGCTCAGCGTCGTGTCGACCAGGTCTTCCTTGATCATGCCGAGGAGCGCGTCCTCCATGATCCCGGCGTTCGCGACGACGACGTCGAGCTTCCCGTGCTCCTTCGCGACGCCCCTGACCAGCGAAGACACCGCTTTGGCGTCGGTGACGTCCAGCGCGAGCCCGGAGGCGCCCACGGAGGCCGCCGCTTCCTTGGCGCGAGCTTCGTCACGTCCGGTCAGCACCACCGTCGCGCCCGCTTCCACCAGGGCGCGGGCGGTGGCCAGGCCGATCCCCCGCGTCCCGCCCGTGACGAGCGCGACGCGACCGGACAAATCAGTCATTCTTCGACTGGAGCTCGGTGACCATGTCGACGGCGACCTTGAAGCTCGACATGTCGATGACCTGGTCGGTGTCGAACTCGACGTCGAACTCGTCCTCGATGGCCGCGACCAGCGCCATGTGGCCGACCGAGTCCCACGCCTCGATGTCGCGGTACTTCAGGTTCTCGACGTCGACACCGCCGTCGAGGTCCAGCGCCTCGACGAAGACCTCGCGCAGCTTGGGGGCGACTTCCGACATGGTGATAGCTCCTAGTGCTCGTCGCGCGGGCGAGCGTCCCACGCCTTTACCAAGGTAGAGAGGTCGCCGGGCAGCGTGACGTCCGGGAGACCTTCCTTGCCCTTCAGCCACGGCCCGAGGGCCTCGATCGTCTCCTCGTCGAGACCGCGGCGGGACAGGCCCACCACGTTGACGCCGGTGACGCGGGCCGGGTTGCCGACGGCGATGGTGAACGCGCCGATCTCGCGCCGCACCGCCGAGCCCATCCCGATCATCGCGCCGGGCCCGATCACGACCTTCTGGTGCAGGATCGCGCCCATGCCGAGGTTCGCGCCGTCCCAGATGTGGCAGTGGCCACCCGTGACCGCGTTCGAGGCGATCGTCACGCCGTCGCCGACCAGGCAGTCGTGCGCGATGTGGGAGTTGCGGAGGTAGTAGCCGTCGCTGCCGACCGTCGTCGTCCGCCAGGTCCCTTGGTGGACACTCACGTACTCGCGGATCCGGTTGCCGCTGCCGATGACGACACCGTGGCCGTCGTGATCCGGGTCACCGGCCGGCGCGTCTTCCCAAGCGGCGGGGTGCGGGCGGCTGCGGTCCTCGCCCGGCGTACCGATGGTCACGTGCGGGCCGATCCAGTTGCCGTCCCCGATCCGCGTCGGGCCCGCGATCACCGCGAACGGCCCGATGACGTTGTCCTCGCCGAGCTCGACGCCTTCGCCGATGACGGCGGTCGGGTGGATGCGGTTGGCCACGGGCGGGTATCCGTTCGTCGGCGGCTGGGTACTGGGCGCGCTGCCGCGCCCGGTAACGTGTGGCCCGCGTTGCTGCAGGGCGGCCGGGCGCAGAACCGGCGGCTCACTGTACCGGACGCACCGAAATCGCCTGCCGAGAGAGACTGCCCATGATCCCCATCACTGTGGTCGACGTCCGCGACGCGGAGGACCTCGTCGTCGAGGTGCTGCGCTCCGGCGCCATCGCACAGGGACCGATGGTCAAGCGCTTCGAAGACGCCTTCGCGGCGGTCTCCGGGACGAAGCACGCGATCGCGGTCAACAACGGGACCACCGCGCTGGTCGCCGCCCTCCAGGTGCTGGACCTGCAGCCGGGTGACGAGGTCATCACCTCGCCGTTCACCTTCGTGGCGACGCTGAACGCGATCCTCGAGGCCGGCGCGACCGTCCGCTTCGCCGACATCCGGCGCGACGACTTCGCGATCGACCCGGACGCCGTCGCGCGCGCCGTCACCGACCGCACCAAGGTGCTCATGCCGGTGCACCTCTACGGCCAGACGGCGGACATGGGCAAGCTCGCGCCGCTGGCCGCCGAGCGCGGCCTGCAGGTGATCGAGGACTCGGCGCAGGCCGTCGGCGCGTCGTTCGAGGGCAAGCCGGCCGGTTCGTTCGGCATCGGCTGCTTCTCGCTGTACGCGACGAAGAACATCACCACCGCCGAGGGCGGTGTGATCACCACGGACGACGACGCGCTGGCCGACAAGCTGCGCGTGCTGCGCAACCAGGGCATGCGCGCCCGGTACCAGTACGAGGTCGCGGGCCACAACTACCGGATGACCGACCTGCACGCGGCCGTGGGCATCCCGCAGCTGGCGAAGCTCGACCAGCTGACCGCCGCCCGCCAGGCGAACGCGAAGCGGCTGTCCGAGGGCCTCGCCGGCACGCCGGGCCTCGACGTCCCGCAGGTGCTGCCGGGCCGCGAGCACGTGTGGCACCAGTACACCGTGCTGGTCGGGCCGCACGCGTTCCTCTCACGCGACGAGCTGGCCGCGGCGCTCACCGAGCGCGGCATCGGCAACGGCATCTACTACCCCAAGATCGTCTTCGACTACGACTGCTACGCGGGTCACGACCTGATCCCGGGCGCGCGCGTCGAGGACTTCCCGGTCGCGAAGTCGGTCGCCGAGCAGGCGCTTTCGCTGCCGGTGCACCCGCACCTGACCGAGTCAGACCTGGACACCATCATCGAAACCGTTCGCGAGGTACTGGGCGCATGACGCATCGGATCGCTCTTGTCGGTACCGGGAACATGGGTTCCCTCCACGCCCGCGTGCTCGCCCAGAACGAGCGCGTCGACCTGGTCCGCGTGATCGATCCGCGCGAGGAAGCGGGCAAGGCCGTCGCCGACCGGTACGAAACGCAGTGGACGCCGGAGATCGGCGAACTGTCCGATGTGGACGCCGTGGTGCTGGCGTCGGCCACCGAGGTGCACTACGACCTGGCGCAGGAGATCTTCCGCCAGGGCAAGCCGATGCTCGTCGAGAAGCCGGTCTGCAACAGCTTCGAGAAGTCCCAGGAAATCGTTTCGCTGTCGGCGAAGAACGACATCCCGCTGATGTGCGGGCTGCTGGAACGCTACAACCCGGCGGTGATGACCGCGCGGGCGCTGGTGAACGAGCCGGTGCACCTGATGGCCCGCCGCCACGGCCCGTACGCGCCCCGCATCAAGACCGGCGTGGCGTGGGACCTGCTGGTGCACGACGTCGACCTGGCGATCCAGTTCTTCGGCGGCGCGACCCCGGCCCGCGTGACGTCCGGCGCGGGGTACTTCCACCCGTCGTCGGTCGAGGGCGCCGAGGACACCATCGAGACGGTGCTGTCGTTCCCGACCGGCCTGGCCACGGTGTCGGCCTCGCGGCTGGGCCAGAAGAAGGTCCGCTCGCTGGTCGTCTCCGAGCTCGACCGGCTGATCGAGATCGACCTGCTGCGCCGGGACGTCACGATCTACCGGCACGTCTCGCACGACTCCGTCACCCCGGACGGCCTCGGCTACCGGCAGCAGACGGTGATCGAGATCCCGGAGCTGGTCACCGCCCGCGAGCCGCTGGCCACCCAGCTGGACCGCTTCTGCGACCTGCTCGAAGGCAAGATCGACGCCGACACCGAGCGCGACCTGATCCTGCCGTCGCACCACGTCGTCGAGCAGGTCCTGACGCAGGCCGCGGCCTAGCTCACCGGCACCGGGAACGCGGCCGGGCTCCGGCGGCCGGCGGGGCCCACCGCGCGGACGCCGAAGAAGACGTTGTCCTTGGACAGGTCGATCTTCGCCGTCAGCGCCGGGCCGACGTTCGCGAGCGACCACGGCACGGCACCGTTCACCCGCGATGAACCCGGAAGTCGAAGGACTCCGGTAGATCGCCGTACTGGACGCCGTTGTCGACGCGGCTCGAGCCGACGATTTCGTCGGTGAACATCGCCTGGACGTCGGTGTCGGCCGCCTTGAACCGCTGCGCCATGAACCGCGAGCAGTACAGGCCCTGTTCCTCGCCCGCGACGGCGGCGAAGACGATCGTCGCGGCCGGTTGCCGGGTCGAGAGCACCCGGGCCAGCTCCAGGGCGACCGCGACGCCCGAAGCGTCGTCGTCGGCGCCCGGCGCGTCCCCGGTGAAGTCCATGACGTCAGTCCGGCGCGAGTCGTAGTGCCCCGAAACGACGTACACGCGGCCGGGATCGGTGGCCCCGCGCAGCGTCGCGACGACGTTGGTGATCTGCGTCGGCACCGGGGAACGCTCGTCGAGAGGTCACGATGGACGTCTTACGCTCGCATCGCGTGGCCGGGTACCGCCTACTTGGTGAGCCGCTTTCCGTCGGCGTCGAAGGCGATCAGGGGCGTCAGGACGGCGGAGTTCGGGACCTCGACGGGGTCGAACCAGAAGAAGACCACGGCCGAGTCCGCGGTCCAGGTCGCCAGCCGGGCCTCGATCGTCTTGCCGTGCACCGTGGTCGTGATCCGCGCCGCCGGGCCGGCGAAATAGCCGAAGACCGGGATGAGCTGGTTGCCGACCGTTTCGCCGCCGTCGGTGGCGTGGAAGCCGAACGAGCGGTCGGAGCCGCGGAACTCGTTCGTCACCTGCAGGGCCCGCAGCGAGGCCCCGGACCGGAGACCGGCCACCAGGCCGAACCGGGTGCCCGGCAGTTCCGGCAGGTCGATGGCCCGCGCGTAGAAGACGAGCTCCCCGGCGGCGGTCCGGATGCCGGTGCTGACGACGTCCCCGATCGGCTGCTCCGCGGGCGGTCCGGCGGTCGTCGACCCGGCCGGAGCCGGGGACGGCGGCTGCGCGACCGGCGCGGGCGCGGGCTGCCGCAGCTGGATGGCGAACACCACGACGAGCACCACGGCGGCCGCGGCGGCGACCCCGGCCGTCCCGGTCAGCAGCCGCCGGCGACGCCGGATACGCCTCCCACCGGCCATGATCCCGGCGAGATCGGGTTCGGCGAAGGGCTCCTCGGGCGGCTGCCGGAGGGCGGCGCGGAAGTCGTCGAGCTCGTTCACCGCCCGCTCCTTCCGATCAGCGTGTCCTCCGGGTCCGCCTCGACCCGCAGCTTGGCCAGCGCCCGCGAGTTGGTGCTCTTCACGGTACCCAGCGAGACGCCGAGCTCACGGGCCACGTCGGCTTCCGGCAGGTCGAAGAAGTGCCGCAGCACGACGACGGCGCGTTCGCGGTCGGTGAGCGTCTTGAGCACCGCGGTGAGCCACGCGCGCTGGGTGACGGCCTGGTCGACGTCGAGGCGGTCCTGCTGCTCGGGCATGACCTCGGTGGCGTACTCGCGGATGGGGCGCCGCCAGCCGTCGATGACGTGGTTCACCAGGACGGTCCGGGCGTAGCCGTAGGCGTCCTTGTGCCGCACCCGCGACCAGGCCGCGTAGGTGCGCGTGAAGGCGGTCTGAGCGGCGTCTTCGGCCTGGTGGCGATCACCGGTGAGCAGGAACGCGGCGTGCGTGAGCCGAGCCGACGACACGCGGACGAACTCCGCGAACTCGTCGTCGCCGCGCGCCATGGATCACCTCGTTCCGTCCTTCCCAGCGACGGCCGGGGCGGGGAAAGGTTGCTTCGCCGATCACGCCGGCGTGTGCCGAAGCTCATCGAAACGTTGCGTAACCGATATCTCGCGCTGGGTCACCGAGGACTAGAGTCCTGCGTGCGGTTCCGTGCGAAGAGACTTCGCCGCCGGGAGGATCGGGCGGTTTCACGACGGCGGCGCCGGCGTCCGGCGCCGGTGCCGCCGTCATCCACGTCAAGGCCGCTGGGCGCGGCGGGTGGTGAGGGCGTCCAGGTCGATGGTGAGCGGGCTACCGGCGAATTCGATCTCGGCGACGCCGGAGAACTCGCCGAAGTTCTCGTAGTCCCCTCGATCAGCCGGTCGGTCCGCCGGGTGCCCTCGGACAGCACTTCGACCACCAACCGGACGTCACCGGCATCGAGCCGGGCCGGATTGGTTTCCACCAGAGAGCTCGGCGCAACCAGGACATCGGGCACGCGCACGGTGAGAGGCGCCGCGGAAACGACCATCTCGACGCCGCTCAGCGCAGTGAAGCCGTGCGGCAGCCACTCGTCCACTCGGTAAGCCAGCCGGGCGGTGGCGCCCTGGTGGAGCAGTCTCGGACGCGGCGCCACCAGGAGCACCCCTTCGACCACTTCGACGTGGTACTCGGAGATCTCCGGAAGGCCGCACCAATCGTCGAGAGTCAGCAGGTCACGCGGCCATTCCATGGCACGCCAGTCTGCCTGGTCGCTACTCTGCCGAGTAGTCGCCCGATGGGGCTCCCCAGCCCGAAGTGTTCTGCCCTTGTGACTCCGCGATCTCCCGCCGCCGGGCGTTCTCCGCGCGCACACGGTCCACTTCGGACTGGATGTACTCCTCGTCGTACCGCTGGAACACCCGGGCCGGATTCCCCGCCACCAGGGTCCGCGGCGGGACGTCCTTGGCCACCACCGAATTCGGCTGGACCGTCGCGAAGTCGCCGATCGTCACGCCGGCCATGATCACCACCAGGCCGCCGATGAAGCAGCCCTTGCCGATCTTGACCGGCTTGCGCTCGATCAGGTCGCTGCCCGAGTGGTTCTGCAGCGTCATGTTCGCCAGCCAGCTCGAGTGCGTGAAGATCAGCGTGTTGAGCCCGATGCTGGTGTGCTCGCCGATCTCCAGGCCGCCGCTGGCGTCCAGCGCCGCTCCTTCACCCACCCAGCAGTGGTCGCCCATCTTCAGGTTCTCGGGGCTGATGATCTTCACGCGTTCGCGCACGCGGCACGTCGAGGGCAGCCCGTAGAACTGCGCGCGCTCGGCGTCGTTCATGTACTGCGAGACGAGCTCGGTCAGGATCTGCGGGCGCAGCCGGTGGCTGCGCTCGTCATCGAAGAACATCGGCTTCCGACACCAGCTTCTCGAAGGTCCTGAGGTGCTCTTCCGCGACGACGTCGAGGCCGAAGTTCGACCGCACCAGTTCGCTCTCCCGCTGCGCGATCAGGGCCCGCTTCTCCGGGTCGTCGAGCAGCTCGATCACCGTGCGTGCCACGGCTTCCGCATCGTCCGGGCGGACCAGCAGCACGTTCTCGCCGTTGCGCAGCTCGATGCCCGGGTAGTTGTCCTCGGTCACCGACGCGATCGTCGCCGTGCCCGACAGCATCGCCTCCAGCGACGCCGTGCCGCAGCCGCCGTTGAGGTCGTGGGTGACGATGTCCGCCGCCGCGAAGTACGCCGGGACGTCCTCCTTCGGCACCGCGCCCGTCACCACCAGCGCGTCCGACACGCCCAGCTCGCCGGCCCGCTTCAGGAAGGCGTCGTGGTACACGCGGCCGACGACCACCACCCGGACCCCGGGGTGCTTGTCCAAAATGGACGGCAGGGCCTCGATCAGCGGCAGCCGGTTGCGCAGCGGGATGACGTGGCCCAGCGACACGATCAGCGGGGCGTCGCCGATCCCGTGCTCCGCGCGGACGTCCTTCGTCACCGGCTTCGCGAAGTGTCCCGTGTCGACGGCGATCGGGAAGTACTCCGAGTTCGCGTCGCTCGTGCCGTACCGCGCGACGCAGTAGTCGACGCCCAGCTTGTCCAGGATGACGTACTTCGGCCGCAGGTACGCCAGGATCGGCCGCACGAGAACCGCGTCGAGCAGCCGGAACACACCGCCGTACAGCTTGTTGTCGCTGATCAGCAGCGTGTGGATGGTCAGCAGGGCCGGGACGCCGTGGCGCCGCGCCCAGATCCCGGCCAGCCACGACAGGTCGAAGAACTGGCCGTGCAGGTGGATCGCGTCCGGCTTGAACTCGTCCAGCAGCTTCCACAGCCGCCGCCAATTGCCCGGCCGCAGGGACGCGAAGCTCATGTCGAAGTCGATCGACAGGCCGATCTGCGGCATCTTCACCGCGGGGAGGCGCACGACGCGGTAGCCGTCCCGCTCCTCCTCGGCCGGGGCGTCGGCGTACGCGGCCGTGATCGCGAGGACCTCGTGCCCGGCCGCGGCGAACTGGCCGGCCAGCGACGCCGCCATGTGCGCGCTGCCGCCCACCCGCGGCGGGAAGAAGTTGTTCACCACCGCGATGCGCATGGCACGCCCTTGCGCAGGCCCCGCAGTGGTGCTCACTCGGTTTCCTTGACCAAGTCCCGCATGCCGTCCTCGACGGTGATCCGCGGCTCCCAGCCGAGCACGTCCCGCGCCCGGCTGATGTCGGCCGCGCGCCGCGAGACCAGCACGTCCCGGTCGTTGAACAGCGGCTCGACGTCGACGCCGACCGCCTCGATGAGGATCTTGGCCAGCGCCGCGATCGACGTGTCGATGCCGGTGCCGATGTTGATCGGCACATTCGCCTTCTCCGACTCCAGCGCCGCGACGACGGCGTGCGCCAGGTCCGTCACGTGCACGAAGTCCATCGACTGGTCGCCGCGGCCGTCGATGATCGGCGGCTGGCCGTTGCGCAGGCGCTGGATGAAGTGGTTGATCACCGACGTGTAGTAGGCCTCGATCTTCTGGCCGGGGCCGTACACGTTGAAGAACCGCAGCGCGTTCCAGGACAGGCCCTTCTGGCGCTCGTAGAAGCCGAGCAGGTCCTCGCCGGCGCGCTTGGAGATGCAGTACGGCGTGAGCGGGCGCAGCTCGTCGTCCTCGTGCATCGGCAGCCGCTTCGGGTCGCCGTAGACCGACGCGGTCGAGGCGAACACCAGCCGCTCGACGCCCTCGTCGGCGGCCGCCGCGAAGACGTTGTGGTTGCCGATCATGTTGATGTCGATCGACTCGTGCGGGTCGGCGATCGACTTGTTGATCGACACCGTCGCGAAGTGGATGACGTGCGTGCAGCCGCGCATCGCCTCGCGCACCGCGCCGCCGTACCGGACGTCCTTCTCGACCAGCTCGACCTTGCCGGTGGCGACGAACTCGTTGACGCGCGCGCGGTCGCCGCGGGTCATGTTGTCGAAGATCCGGACCGTGTAGCCGCCCTCGATCAGCAGCGGGATCACGTGCGCGGCGATGAAGCCGCCGCCCCCGGTGAAGAGCACCTTCTTGTCGGACACCAATTTCTCCTCGGTCGGCGGCTTCAGGACAGGGACTGCACGGCTTCGCGCACGACCTCGGCGACCCGGGTGACCTCGGCGTCGGTGAGGTTGGCGTGCATCGGGACGGCGAGCTGGCGCGCGAACGCGTCGGCCGAGACGGGCAGCGGGGCCTGAGGCCCGTAGATCGGCTGCAGGTGCGAGGCGTAGGTGCCGAAGTTGCACTGGACGCCCTGGGAGCGGATCCGCAGGGCCAGGGCGTCGCGGCTGACTTCGGGCGCGACCGTGAGCAGGTAGGCCTGCCACGGGTGCTCGCGGTCGGGCAGCTCCACCGGCACGGTCAGCGCGTCGACGTCGGCGAAGGCCTCGTGGTAGCGCTTCGCGACCGAGCGGCGGGCGGCGAGGAGGTCGGGGAGGCGGTCGAGCTGGACGTTCATGATCGCGGCCTGGACGTCCGACAGGCGGAAGTTGTAGCCGAGCTCGTGGAACTCCGGGATGGGCAGCGTGTCCGAGCCTTCGCGGCTGATGGCCGGCTCGATGCCGTAGGTGTGCAGCTTGCGGGCGCGGGCGATGAGGTCTTCGCGGTCGGAGACCAGCGCGCCGCCCTCGCCGGCGGTGATGCCCTTGCGGCCGTGGAAGGAGAACGCGGCCAGGTCGGCGAGGCTGCCGGCCGGGCGGGTCTTGTACGTCGCGCCCGCGGCGCAGGCGGCGTCTTCGAAGAGCCAGAGGCCGTGCTTGTCGGCGATCGCGCGGTACTCGTCGAAGTCACCGGGCTGGCCGGCGACGTCGACCGCGAGGATCCCGACCGTCTTCGGCGTGATCAGGGCTTCGACGTGCGCCGGGTCCGCGCTGAAGACGTCCGGGCGGATGTCGGCGAACACCGGCTTCGCGCCGGCCTGCACGACGGCGTGGCCGGTCGCCGGGAACGTGTAGTCGCCGACGATCACCTCGTCGCCCGGCCGGACGCCGAGGACCTGGAGCCCGAGGAAGAGCGCCGAGCCGCAGTTCGCGGTCGTCAGCGCGTGCGCCGTGCCGGTGACCTGGGCGAACCGCTCTTCGAAGCGGCGGCAGGCCGGGCCGGCACCGGCGAGCCAGCCGGAGCGGAACACCTCGGCTACGGCAGCGAGCTCCTCTTCGCCCACGGTGGGTTGACCTAGGGCAATGCTCTCGGACGACATACCTCTCCCATTGCGTGGGGACCCGGCGAAGTGTATAGACGCACGCTCAGGTGATTCACAGGACCACGCCGAACTCCCGTTTGGAGTGACGCCCACCGCAGGTCGGGGACGTCTTAGGCTGGGTCCATGCGATTCGGGGTGCTGGGGGCCGTCGCCGCGTGGCGCCCCGACGGCGCGGCGGTGGCGGTGGGCGGCCCGCGGTCGCGGACGCTGCTGGCGTTGCTCGCTCTCGACGCCGGGCGGTTCGTCCCGGCCGACCGGCTGATCGACGGCATGTACGGCGAGCACCCGCCGGACGGCGCCGCGAACGCCCTCCAGTCGCAGGTGTCGCGGCTGCGGACGGCGCTGAAGGACCTTGCGCCGGTCGAGTTCACCGCGGCCGGGTACCGGCTCGTCGTCGCACCGGACGAAGTGGACGTCCACCGCTTCGAACGGCTGGCCCGCGACGGCCGCGCGCTGCTGAAGAACGGCGAACCCGCGCGGGCCGCGGAGGTGCTGGGCGACGCGCTGGCGTTGTGGCGCGGGCCCGCGTTCACCGACCTCGCGGACGCGCCCTTCGCCGCCCCGCAGGCCACCCGGCTCGAGGAGCTGCGGGCGGACGCCGTGGACGACCACGCCGAGGCCCGGCTGGCGCTCGGGCAGGCCGAAGACGTCCTCCCCGGCCTGCGGGAGACCGTCGCCGCGCAGCCCCTGCGGGAACGGCCACGGGCGCAGCTGGTCCGGGCCCTCGCCGCCGCGGAACGGCCGGCCGACGCGCTCGCCGCGTTCGAAGACGCCCGCCGCACGCTGGCCGACGAGCTGGGCGCCGATCCCGGCCCGGAGCTCGCCGAAGCGCACCTTGCGGTGCTTCGCGGCGAGACCGAGAAGCCGGTCCTGCCGGCGATGCCCGCGCAGCTGACCAGCTTCGTCGGCCGCGACGCCGAGCTGCGGCAGGTGGCGGACCTGCTCGGACGCGCCCGGCTCGTGACGCTGACCGGCCCGGGTGGCACCGGCAAGACGCGGCTGGCGGTCGAGGTCGCCACGGCCCAGACCGGCCCGGTCGCGTTCGTCGAGCTCGCCCCGCACGGCGGCGGTGCCGTCGCCGGCGCGGTGCTGGCCGCGCTCGGCCTGCGCGAGAGCTCGCGCGGCGGCCCGCAGGACCCGGTCGAGCGGCTGGTCTCGACGTTGCGGACCCGCGAGGTGCTGCTGGTGCTGGACAACTGCGAGCACGTCGTCGAGGAGGCGGCCCGGCTGGTCGCGCGCCTGCTCGCCGCCTGCCCCGGGCTGCGGGTACTGGCCACCAGTCGCGAGCCGCTCGGCATCACCGGCGAGCAGCTGGCGCCGGTGCCGCGGCTGGCCGTCCCGCCGCCGGGGACGTCCGCGGCGCAAGCCCGGGACTTCGCGGCCGTCCGGCTGTTCGCCGAACGCGCGGCCGCGAGCGATCCCGCGTTCACGCTCGACGAGTCGACGATCGGCGACGTCCAGCACGTCTGCGCGGCCCTCGACGGCCTGCCGCTGGCCCTGGAGCTGGCCGCGGCCCGCGTCCGGTCCCTCGAGCTCGGCGAAATCGCGGCCCGGCTCGACGACCGGTTCCGGCTCCTGGCCCGCGGCAGCCGGACGGCCGAGGCGCGGCACCGCTCGCTGCGCGGGGTCGTCGAGTGGAGCTGGGATCTGCTGACCGCCGAGGAACGGGAGCTGGCCAGGAGACTCGCGGTGTTCTCCGGCGGCGCGACCGCCGCGGCCGCCGCCGAGGTGTGCGGCGCGGACGTCGACCTGCTGCCGGAACTGGCCGACAAGTCCCTGGTGGAGGCCGTCGGCGGGCGGTTCCGGATGCTGGAGACGATCCGCGCGTTCGGCGCCGGGAAACTCGCCGAAGCGGGTGAAGCGGAGACGTTCCACCGCGCGCACGCCGAGTACTTCCTGCGGTTCGCCGCCGAAGCGGACCCGAAGCTGCGGACCGCGGAGCAGCTGGACTGGCTGGCCCGGCTGGACGCCGACTACGACAACCTCCTGGCCGCGCTGCGCTGGTCGACCGAGCACGACGTCGTGCTCGCGCTGCGGCTGGTGACGCTGCTGGCGATGTACTGGTGGATGCGCGGGCGGCGGTTCGAGGGCGCCGGGCTGTCGCTGGCCGTCGTCTCGCGGACCCCGCCGGAGCTGCGCGAGGAGTACGTCGAGGAGTTCCTGGTGTGCGTGCTCGGCGCGCTGTCCGGGCATCCGGACGAGTCGCTGGAGCAGTACCTGCCGCTGGTCCGGCGGTACGCGGCGGACGGCGGCTGGTCGCCCCGGAACCCGATGCTGGTGATGCTGATGGGCGTCGTCGTGGGGCCGCCCGGCGACGACGACGAGCTGATCGGCCGCGGCGAAGGCCTGCTGGCGACCGGCGACGCCTGGGCGTGGGCGCTGCTGCCGATGGGCATGGGCCTGCGGTCGATGATGTCCGGCGACCTGGCGGCCGCCGAAGAGGGCCTGCGCGAGGGCCTGGCGCAGTTCCGCGCGCTGGGCGAGCGGTGGGGCTTGTCGATGGCGCTGGACCACCTGTCCCAGCTGCTGACCTGGCGGGGCGAGCACGCGGCCGCGTTGCCGCTGATGGACGAGGCGCTCGGCCTGATGCACGAGATCGGCGCGACGGACGACGTCGCGGACCTGATCTGCCGCCGCGCGTGGAACCACCTGCTGTCGGGCGAGCACGCCCGGGCCCGTGCGGACTACGAGCTGGCCGCGGCCACGGCCCGCCGGTCGGGCATGCCGGAGACGCGCGCGGCGGCCTGCGTCGGGTTGGCGAACCTGGCCCGGCTCTCGGGTGACCTGGCGGCGGCCCGGTCGTGGTGCGAGCAAGCGCTGGCGGAGTGCCCGGGCGGCTCGTTCGCGGCGGAGACGGTCCGCGCGATGACGATGATCGCGCTCGGGTGGCTGGCCGTGGCCGAAGGACGTCCCGCGGAAGCAGCTCAGCTGCACCGGTCGGCGTTGCTGACCGGACGCCGGTGGCACGCGGGCGACGTGGTGGCGTTCGCCTTGGAGGGCTTGGCCGGGGTGGTTCCCCCGGACCAGGCGGCCACGCTCCTGGGCGCGGCGGCGGGCGTGCGCGGGACGTCGATCGCGGGGGACCCGGACGTGTCGGCGCTGCGGGGGCGAGTCGTGGCGGCGCTGGGCGCGGACGGTTTCGAACGCGCGTACGCGACGGGGTCGGGGATGAGCGCCCAGAAGGCCTTGAGCGCGGCCGGACTGACCGGCTCACCAGGCCCTTCCCCGCTCGCGTAGCCTGATCGACCGTGCGCAACGTCGTAGTCGTCGGGGGCGGGATCGTCGGTCTGGCCGTGGCCTGGGAGCTGACCAGGCGCGGGCTGGACGTCACCGTCCTGGAGAAGGAAGCCCGCTGGGCGGCACACCAGACCGGGCACAACTCGAACGTCGTGCACGCCGGGCTCTACTACAAGCCGGGTTCCTTCAAGGCGCGGATGTCGGTCGCCGGCAATCGGTCCATCGTGGACTTCGCGCGCCAGTACGGCGTGCCCGTCGAAGTGTGCGGGAAGCTCGTCGTCGCGACCGACGAACGGGAAATCCCCGCGCTCGACACCCTGGCCGAGCGAGCCGAGGCCAACGGCGTCCCGGCGAAACGGATCTCGCCCGCCGAAGCGCGCGAGTACGAGCCCGAGGTCGCCTGCGTCGCCGCGCTGCGCGTCGAATCCACCGGGATCATCGACTTCCCGGCCGTCTGCCACGCGCTCGTCCGGCTGCTCGACGAAGCCGGCGTCGACCTGCGGCTGAACGCACCGGCCGTGGCCATCCGGGCCGGGAGCACCGGCGGCGTCGAGGTCGCGACCGGCGACGACGTCGTCCAGGCCGACGCGCTGGTGAACTGCGCCGGCCTGCACTCCGACCGCGTCGCGCGGCTGGCCGGGCTGACGCCGTCGGCGAAGATCGTGCCGTTCCGCGGCGAGTACTACGAGCTCAAGCCGGACCGCCGGCACCTGGTCAAGGGCCTGATCTACCCGGTGCCGGACCCGACGCTGCCGTTCCTCGGCGTGCACCTCACGCGCATGCTCGACGGCAGCGTCCACGCCGGCCCGAACGCCGTGCTCGCGCTGCGCCGCGAGGGCTACCGCTGGCGCGACTTCTCCGCGAAGGACGTCGCCGAGGTCGCCGCCTTCCCCGGCGCCTGGCGGCTCGCGAAGAAGTACGCGTTCCCGACCGGCCTCGACGAGGTCCGCCGTTCGTTGTCGAAGAAGCGGTTCGCCGCGAGCCTCGCCCGGCTCGTCCCGGCCGTCACCGAGGCCGACATCGTCCGCCATGGCTCCGGTGTGCGCGCCCAGGCGATGCGCCGCGACGGCTCGCTCGTCGACGACTTCCTCATCGAGACCACGCGCGACCAGGTGCACGTCCTGAACGCGCCGTCGCCGGCCGCGACGAGCGCGCTGGAGATCGCGCGCCACATCGCGGACCAGGTGTCCTCGGAGAACTAACCCGGCAGGTTCGCGGTCACCAGCGGCAGGCCCTGCTTCACGAGGTCGCAGGTTTTCGTGTCGTCGCCGACGAACCCGCTGACCACCTGCACCGACGACGTGTCGGTGATGGCGAGGGTCGCGCCGCAGGTGACCCGCAGGCCGCCCATGTTCGGGAACAGGCCCCACTTCTTGCCGCCGACGTCGACGGTTTCGGTCGGGGTGACGCCCTTCGCTCCCGGCCAGTCGCCGACCGGCGTGCTCGGGCCGAACCAGACCTCGAACGCCTTCTGGCCGCCGTCGCCGTCGGTGTCGTCCCAGAGGCAGAAGGACGCGTTCGGCACCGTGGACGAGGTGTCCTTCTCGCCGGTGGGCGAGATGTCCTTCAGCTGGGCCACCTGGTCGGGCTTCAGCATCGCGCACGGGTCCGCCGACAGCAGCGGGCCGCCCGGCTCCGGTTTCGCCGACGTCGTCGGTGTCACCGGCGGCGCGTCCTGGCCGCCCGGCAGGTGGGCCGCAACCTGCGGGATGACGACCTTCGCCAGCTCACACGACTTGTCGAGCTTGCCGGCCGAGACGCTCACGTAGGCGAACGACTTGGCGCCGAGCAGGGCGTAGTACGCGCAGTCGTCCGGCAGGATCGAGGCGTACTGCGTCCAGTTCAGCCCGCCGATCTGCTCCGGCCCGGACTTCTTGACGGCGCCGGAGATGTACTCGTTGAAGTCCATGTCCGAGGCGACGCCGACGTTGAGGACGGCCGACGGCTCGACGTCGTCCTTCGAGCTCCACAGGCACATCGGCGGCTGCAGCCGGTCCTTGTTCTCCTTCACGGAACGGCCCGGCGACTGGTAGCCGAGGGCGTCGACCTGCGCCTGGTCGAGCAGCGCGCAGGCGTCGACGGCCGTGACGACCGGGCCCTGGCCGGGCACCGGCGACGCCGAGCCGCCGACCGTCACCGTGCAGCCGGTCACCACGGTCGCGGCCGCCAGTGCGACCGCGACCTGCCACTTCATCCGCATGAGTCCTCCCGTTCGGCCCGGACACTACTGGGACGAACGGAGCAGCACCGCGGATCCGCCCGATTCAGCGAGGTGTGAGGACGTCCTTGCCGCCGACGAACGGGCGCAGCGCCTCCGGCACGCGGACCGAGCCGTCCTCCTGCTGGTGGTTCTCGACGATCGCGACGATCCACCGGGTGGTGGCCAGGGTGCCGTTGAGCGTGGCGGCGATCTGCGGCTTGCCGTTCTCGTCGCGGTAGCGGACGGACAGGCGGCGGGCCTGGAACGTCGTGCAGTTCGACGTCGAGGTCAGCTCGCGGTAGGTCTCCTGGGTCGGGATCCACGCCTCGCAGTCGAACTTGCGGTGCGCGGACGTGCCGAGGTCGCCGGTCGCGGTGTCGATCACCCGGTAGGGCACCTCGATCTTGGCGAGCATCTGCTCTTCCCAGCCGAGCAGCCGCTCGTGCTCGGCCTCGGCGTCCTCCGGCTTCGCGTAGACGAACATTTCCACCTTGTCGAACTGGTGGACGCGGATGATGCCGCGGGTGTCCTTGCCGTACGAACCGGCTTCGCGGCGGTAGCAGGACGACCAGCCCGCGTAGCGCTTCGCGTCGGTGAGGTCGAGGATCTCGTCGGAGTGGAAGCCGGCCAGCGGCACCTCCGACGTCCCGACGAGGTAGAGGTCGTCGTCCTCGAGGTGGTAGATCTCGCTCGAGTGCTGCCCGAGGAAGCCGGTGCCGGCCATGATCTCCGGGCGGACCAGCGACGGCGTGATCATCGGCGTGAAGCCGTTCTCAAGGGCCTGCGCGATGGCCATGTTGAGCAGGCCGAGCTGCAGCTGCGCGCCGACACCGGTGAGGAAGTAGAACCGCGAGCCCGACACCTTCGCGCCGCGTTCCATGTCGACGCCGCCGAGTCCTTCGAGCAGCTCGAGGTGGTCCTTCGGGGCGAAGCCGAGCTTCGTCGGCTCGCCGACGTGCTTGAGGACGGTGAAGTCGTCCTCGCCGCCGACCGGCGCGCTCGGGTGGACGAGGTTCGGCACTGTCCGGAACAGCGTGTCGAACTCCTCCGACGCGGTGTTCTGCTCCACCTCGGCCGCCTTGACCTGCGCGGCGAGCTCCTTGGCGGTGGCCAGCAGCCGCTGCTTCTCCTCCGGCGGCGCCTTCGGGATCTGCTTGCCCAGGAGCTTCTGCTCGTTGCGCAGCTTGTCGGCGGCCGCGATCGAAGACCGGCGCCGGGTGTCGAGGGAGAGCAGCTTGTCGACCACTCCCTCGTCTTCACCACGGGCGCGCTGCGACGCGCGCACGGCTTCCGGGTCTTCGCGCAGAGTCCTGGGGTCAATCACGGGTCAGAGGGTAGTCCGTACAGACTGTGCGTCCCTACTGGGTTATCCCGACAGTCTGATCGTTGAAGCCCTGTTCACGGCCTCCTCATACTCGCTTGAGACCCCGAGGAGGCGTTCGATGACCGATGAGCTGCTCGCCCGGCACCGCGCAGTCATGCCGTCCTGGATGTCGCTGCTCTACGAGGAACCGATCGAGATCGTGCACGCGCACGACCGCCGGATGACGGACTCCCAGGGCCGCACGTACCTGGACTTCTTCGCGGGGGTGCTGACCAACTCGATGGGCTACGACGTCGCCGAGATCGGCGACGCGGTCCGCAAGCAGCTCGACACGGGCATCCTCCACACCTCGACGCTGTACCTGATCAGGTCCCAGGTCGAGCTGGCCGAGCGGATCGCCGCGTTGTCCGGGATCCCGGACGCCAAGGTGTTCTTCACGAACTCGGGCAGCGAGGCCAACGACACGGCGTTGATGCTGGCCACGCAGTACCGCCGCAGCAACCAGGTGCTGGCGATGCGGAACAGCTACCACGGCCGCTCGTTCGGAACGGTGGCGATCACCGGCAACCGCGGCTGGTCGGCGTCGGCCCTGAGCCCGGTGAAGGTCAACTACGTCCACGGCGGCTACCGCTATCGAAGCCCGTTCCGGTCGCTCTCGGACGTCGAGTACATCGACGCGTGCGTCGCGGACCTGGTCGACGTCCTGGACACGGCCACCGCGGGCGACGTGGCGTGCTTGATCGCCGAGCCGATCCAGGGGGTGGGCGGCTTCAGCCTCCCGCCGGACGGCCTGTTCCGGGCGATGAAGGAGGTCCTGGACGAGTACGGGGTGCTGTTCATCTCGGACGAGGTCCAGACGGGCTGGGGCCGGACGGGCGAGCACTTCTGGGGCATCGAGGCCCACGGCGTCACGCCGGACATGATGACGTTCGCGAAGGGGCTGGGCAACGGCCTCGCGGTGGGCGGAGTCGTGGCGCGCGGGGACGTGTTGGACTGCTTCCAGGCCCAGTCGTTCTCGACGTTCGGCGGCAACCCGGTGTCGATGGCGGGCGCGACGGCCGTCTTGGACTACATCAAGGACCACGACCTCCAGGCGAACTGCGCGGCCCGCGGCGAACAGCTGCTGTCGGGGTTGCGCGCGTGCGACTCGCCGATCGTCGCCGAGGTCCGCGGCAAGGGCCTGATGATCGGCGTGGAACTGATCAAGCCGGGCACGACTTCGCCGAATGTCGCGGCAGCGGCGCGGATGCTGGAGGAGACGAAGAAGCGAGGGTTGCTGATCGGCAAGGGCGGCCTGCACGGCAACGTCCTGCGGTTGGGCCCCCCGATGACGCTGACGGCGGACGAAGCCCAGGAGGGTTTGGCCATCCTGGTGGATTCCCTGGCGGCCACGCACGCGGCGCTGGCGGAGTGACGGCGGACGGGCTCACGCCGGCCGGAGCCCGTCCATCAGTCGGCGCTGACGTCGGTGCGGAGATCACCGGCGTCGATCATCCCGAACGGAAAGCTCGTCATAGACATGCGAAGCTGGGTGGTCATCCCGTCGCCTGAGGCCGTGAAGATCGCTTTGAGCCGGGCCCGCAACCCACAGCGCGGGGCTGGGTGACGGCGCGGGCTTGC
>NZ_JBSGJD010000041.1:0-48117 GCF_053605405.1 Amycolatopsis sp. NPDC003861 | reverse complement strand
GGTGCGTTGGACGCACCGAACGCCACATTGGGTGCGTTGGACGCAACCAACGCCACATTGGGGCGCTTGGGTCAGGCGGGGGCGGGCTCGGTGTGGCGGGCCGAGGTGCCGTCGTCGCTGTGCTCGGGACGGTCGGTCGGGGCGTTGAGGACCTCGTCGTCGAGGAGGCCTTCGCTGCGCGCCACGATCGTCGGGACCACGATCTGGCCGGCCACGTTCGTCGCCGTGCGCATCATGTCCATGATCGGGTTGACCGAGTAGATCAGGGCCAGGCCCAGCGCGACCTGCTTGGCGTCGAGGCCGATGAACGACGTCGTCAGCGTGAACGCCGTCAGCCAGCCGGTGGTCCCGGCCGTCGCCAGCGCGCCGACCACGGCCACCACGACGATGCCGGCGTACTGCCAGAAGTTCAGCGACACCCCGGCCAGGTTGGCGACGAAGATCGCCGCGATTGCCGGGAACACCGCCGCGCAGCCGTCCATCTTGGTCGCGCTGCCGAGCGGGGTCGCGAAGGCCGCGTACGCCGGCTGGACGCCGAGGTTGACCGCGGACTGGCGGGTCAGCGGCAGCGTCGCGGCCGAAGACTGCGAAGCGAACGCGAACTGGATCGCCGTGCCCGCCTTGGAGAAGAACTTCAGCGGGCTGACCTTCGCCACGAACTGCAGCAGGATCGGGTAGACGACGAACAGCACGAGCAGGCAGCCGACGTACACCGCGAGCGTGGTGGAGAACAGCGGCCGGAACAGCGCGTCGCCGTAGTTCGACACCGCCGCGCCGATCAGGCCGATGATGCCGATCGGGGCGAGCCGGACGATCCAGCCGAGGTAGCGCTGGATGATCTCGAACACGCTGGTCGTGAAGTCCACGAACGGCTTCGCCTTGTCCCCGAGGCTGTAGGCGGCGGCACCGATGACCAGGGCGAGGAACAGCACCTGCAGCGTCTCGCCGTCGGCAAACGCTTTCACGAAGTTCTCGGGCAGCAGCCCGTTCACGAAAGCGCTCCACGAGCCCCAGTGGTCGACGCTCTGCGCCGCCTTGTCGGCGTTCTTGGCCGTCGCCTCGACACCGCCGAGCCCGCCGGAGCCGGGATTGAAGAGCCGGCCGACCGCGATGCCGATCAGCGACGCGATGAACGACGTGATCGCGAACCACAGCACCGTCTTGCCGCCGAGGCGCGCGGCGGTGCGGCCGCCACCGAGCTTGCGGAGGCTGTTGATGCCGACCACGATCGCCGTGAAGACCAGCGGGATCACCGCGATCTGCAGCAGCGTGGTGAAGATGGTGCCGATCTGGTCGAGGAGATCGGTCAGCCAGCCGGCCTCGGTCTGCCGCGCGACGACGCCCAGCAGGGCGCCGACGACGAGCGAGCCGAGAACCGCGGCCGCGAACACCCGCGGCTTGGTGTATGTCCGTACGAAAGACACGGGGCGACTCCGGTGCTCGAAAGTTTCCAGTCTTGCCGGGTGAAGAGAACGTTAGGCAAGGAAGGACTCTTCCGGATCACCCGAAGGTGTGGTGCCTTTCTCAGGATGCGGGAGGCTGCCAGAGATCCACGACACTCACGCCGACCTCGGCCAGCAGCCGGCGCGTCAGCGGCAGGCTGATCCCGATCACGCTCGTGTGGCCGCCTTCGAGCCCTTCGACGAACCAGCCGCCCCGGCCGTCGATCGTGAAGCCGCCGGCCACGTTGAGCGGCTCGCCGCTGGCGACGTAGGCGTCGATCTCGTGCTCGCTCGGCGTGCCGAACCGGACGGTGGTCGATTCCCAGCCCGCGGCCTCCTTCGCGCGCGTCCCGCCGTCGAGCCGGACGACCGCGTGCCCGGTGAGGAGTTCACCGGATGTTCCCGCCATCGCGGCCCAGCGGGTGCGGGCGACGTCCGGCGCACCGGGCTTGCCGACCATCTGCCCGTGGATCGAAAGCATCGAATCGCAGGCGACGACGACGGCGTCCGGGTGCGCCGCGGCGACCTGGTCGATGACCGCCTCGGCCTTGGCCGTCGCGAGGGCCTGGACCAGCTCGGACGGGGACGGATCGGTCAGCGAGGCGGCGACCGCGTCCTCGTCGACGCCGGAGACGAACACGGCGGGATCGAGGCCCGCGGAGCGCAGGAGGGCGAGACGGGCGGGGGACTGGGAGGCGAGGACGAACTGCACGTCTGAAACTTACTTGACCAGGCGGTCGTGACCGAATTGTGACCGGCGTCACGTCACTGGGGAGTTAATTTGTTTTGGCTCGCAACTTATGGATCGACGGAACGTCACGGAGGGAACACATGCCGCTCCTCCGCACCACGAGATCTTTGCGACCCCTTGCGCTGGCCGGTCTCCTCCTCGCGGGCACGGCTCTCGTCCCGATGGCTTCCGCCTCCGTGACACCGCTCTACAAGGACTCCCGCGCCTCGGTGGCCGACCGCGTCACGGACCTGATGGCGCGGATGACGCTCGACGACAAGGTCGGGCAGATGACCGAGGGCGAGCGCGGGGCCGCGTCGCCCGCCCAGTCCGCCGCCGCCCGGCTCGGGTCCATCCTCTCCGGCGGCGGTTCGACGCCGTCGCCGAACACCCCGGCCGGGTGGGCGGACATGGTCGACGCCTACCAGCGGGCGGCGACCTCGACCGGCCTCGGCATCCCGATCGTCTACGGCTCCGACACCGTGCACGGCCACAACAACGCCGCCGGCGCCACGATCTTCCCGCACAACATCGGCCTCGGCGCCGCGAACGACCCGCAGCTTGTCAGGCAGATCGGCGCGATCACCGCGCAGGAATCCGCCGCCACGGGCGTCAAGTGGGGCTTCGCGCCGTGCCTGTGCGTCGCCCGCGACGACCGCTGGGGCCGCACGTACGAGTCCTTCGGCGAGGTTCCCGACAACGCCGTCGCGAACTCCGTCGTCATCGAAGGCCTGCAGGGTTCTTCGCTCGGTGCCACGACGTCGATCATGGCCACCGCCAAGCACTTCATCGGCGACGGCGGCACCACCGGCGGCGTCGACCAGGGCAACACCCAGATCAGCCTGGACGAGCTGCGGAGGATCCACCTGCCGCCGTTCCAGGCCGCGATCGCCCACGGCGTCGGCTCGGTCATGATCAGCTTCAACAGCTGGAACGGCGTCAAGGACCACGGCAACGAGTTCCTCGTCACCGACCTGCTCAAGACGGAGCTGGGCTTCTCCGGGTACGTGATCTCCGACTGGAACGGCATCGACCAGATCGACGGCCGGACCGGGTTCACCGCGGCCGAGGTCAGCCAGGCCGTCAACGCCGGGATCGACATGGTCATGGTCCCGAACGACTACCTCAAGTTCATCAGCACGCTCAAGGCGGAAGTCCTCAACGGGCACGTCCCGATGTCCCGCATCGACGACGCCAACCGGCGGATCCTCACGAAGAAGTTCGAACTGGGCCTCTTCGAGCGCCCGTACACCGACCGCTCGCTGCAGGCGGACTTCGGCAGCGCGGCCCACCACGCCGTGGCGCGGCAGGCGGCACGCGAGTCGCAGGTGCTGCTGAAGAACGACGGTGTGCTGCCGCTGGCCAAGCAGGACAACCGGATCTTCGTGGCCGGCAAGAACGCCAACGACCTGGGGAACCAAGCGGGCGGCTGGACGCTGAGCTGGCAGGGCCAGAGCGGCACCCGGGTGATCCCGGGCACGACGATCCTCGACGGCATCAAGGCCGGTGCCGGGAAAGGCACGGTGGTGACCTATGACCGTGCGGGTAGCGGAATCAACTCCGGTTACAAGGTCGCGGTCGCCGTGGTGGGCGAAACGCCGTACGCCGAAGGGCAGGGAGACCGGCCCGGCGGCCTCGGCCTCGACGCCGAAGACGTCGCGCTCATCGGCAAGCTGAAGGCCTCGGGCGTCCCGCTGGTCGTGGTGACCGTGTCCGGGCGGCCGCTGGACATCGCGGCGCAGCTGCCGTCGATGAAGGGCCTGGTGGCGGCCTGGCTGCCGGGCTCGGAAGGCGCCGGCGTCGCGGACGTGCTCTACGGCGACTACAACCCGACCGGGAAGCTGAGCTTCACCTGGCCGGCGAGCTCGTCGCAGGAACCGATCAACACCGGTGACGGCAAGCAGGGCCTGTTCCCGTACGGGTCCGGCCTGTCGTACCGCCGCTAGCCACCGCTCCCGCGGTCCGTGCAGGCCCCCGCTCCGGTACCCGACACCGGAACGGGGGTCTGCACGGTTCCTACGCCGCGGCCGCTTCGGGCACCGGGGTTTCCCAGCGCGGCTTGACCCGCTGCAGCACCGCCGCGGAGAGCACGCCGAGCAGCAGCACACCCATCGGCAGCAGCATCGTCACGCGGGCGGCGTCGGTAAGTCCACTGTGGACGGCCTCGGTCGCCAGCTTTCCCGCCTGCGCGGCGATCTCCGCGGGCAGCCCCGGCATCGGCGACGGACCGCCGGCCGAGCCGAACTCCCCGGTGCTCGCCGCCGCGTGCGCGATCCCCTCGGCGAACGGCGCCCGGTACTGCTCCGGCAGCTGCGCGGCCGCCTTGGTGGCCTCGTCCGCGATGGACGCGCTGATCCGCGCCTGCAGCAGCACGCCGATCGCCGCGCTCCCGAGCACGCCGCCGACCTGGCGGGCGGTGTTGAAGATGCCGGACGCGGTCCCGGCCAGCCGCGGCTCGACCGAGCCCATCGTCAGGTTGCTCATCGGCGAGAAGATGCAGCCGATGCCGAGCCCGCACACCAGCAGCGCCGGCACGAACGACCACGGGTTGCTGTCCGGCGTCGCCTGCAGCGCGATGACGCCGAGCCCGGCCGCGAGCGCCGCCAGGCCGAACATCACCAGGTACTTGCCGTTCACCTTGTCCGACGCGCGCCCGACGAACGGCGCGATGATCCCGGACAGCAGCGACATCGGCGCGGTGAGCAGGCCGCCCATGGTCGGGGTCAGCCCGAGCACCGACTGGATGTAGATGACCAGCGGCAGGAACATGCCGGTCATCGCGAAGCCGACGGTGGTCGCGGTGAGCGTCCCGGCCGAGAAGTTCCGGTTCGAGAACACCTGCAGCGGCAGCAGCGGCTCCCGCTTGTTGAACCGCTGCCACACCAGGAAGGCGATGAGCAGCACCACGCCGGCGCCGATGATCTCGAAGACCGTGATGCCGCCGAAGACCGTACCCCAGTCGTACTGCTGCCCGTTCTGGACGCCGAACACGATGCACAGCAGCGCCGCGCTCGAGAGCACGATCCCCAGCACGTCGAACGAGTGCGCGTGCTTCGGCTGCCAGTCCGGCACCAGCAGCACGGTGAGCACGACGGCGATCGCGCCGATCGGCACGTTGACGAAGAAGATCCACTCCCAGCCGAGGTGGTCGACCAGCACGCCGCCGAGCAGCGGGCCGGCGATCGTCGCCAGCCCGGCGACGCCGCCCCACATGCCCATCGCCGGGCCGCGCTTGGCCGGCGGGAACAGGTGCGTGATGAACGCCAGCGTCTGCGGCGTCATCAGCGCGGCACCGAGCCCCTGCACGGCCCGCGCGGCGATCAGCATCTCGACGTTGCCGGACAGGCCGCACCACAGCGACGCGCCGGTGAACACGATCAGCCCGGCGAGGAACACGCGCTTCGGGCCGAACCGGTCACCGAGCCGGCTGGTGAACAGCATCGGCACGGCGTAGGTGAGCAGGTAGACGCTGATCACCCAGACGATCGAGTTCAGCCCGGCGCCCAGCTTGTTGAGCATGGTCGGGATCGCGATCGACACGATGGTCGTGTCGATCAGGATCATGAAGAAGCCGAGGCACAGCGCGCCGAGCGCGGCCCACGGGTTAGCTTGTCTTGCGTTCATCGTCGTCTTCCCTGGTGATGAGCGTGAGCTTGGGTGGTTGGTGGTCCTGGAACGGGATCCGCCCGGAGCGCAGGTCCTCGGCGAGGCGTTCGGTCCACTCGAGTTCGAACAGCCGGTGGTCGCACTGGTAGCGCCAGTCGAGCCAGTAGATCTCCGGCACCTGGTTGTCGGTGAGCCGCTGCTGCACGGCCCGGTCGGAGGCCACCGCGGCACGCAGCCGCATGAGCCGGGTTTCGAGCTCGGCGAGCGACGCTTCGCGCCCCAGTTCGTCGATCACGGCGAGCCCGGACAGGTAGGCGGGGAACTCCGTGGCCACGTCCCCCAGGAGTTCGCGGCCGCGCTGGTTGAACTCGTCGAGCCCGGTCTGCGTCATGCCGTAGACGGTCCGTTCGGGCCGCCTGCCGTCGCGCTGGGTGTCGACGACCTCGATGAAACCGCTGCGGTGCAGCCGTTCCACGGTGTGGTAGAGCGAACCCGCCTTCACGTTGACCCGGGTGTCGACGTACCGCTCGCGCATGAGCGTGGCCATCTCGTACGGGTGCATCGGCCCCTCGTGGAGCAGTTCCAGTACGGCGATGCCGAGCGGTGTCAGCTTGGCCGAGGCCATGACGTGGTCCCTCCCCATCGGTTATTCCACGTGGACTATACGACGCGGGATAGCGAGTGGTCCACGGTCATTCCTGTGACGGTCCGTACACACCGTGAAGGCCCCCATGACGACGGCATGGGGGCCTTCACGCTGCTTCTCAGAACGGCCAGTCGGCTCTGCGGCCTCGTTCGAGCAGCGGGATCATCCGGAAGCCCTGGTCGGTCAGGCCGCCGAAGGTGTGCCGCCGGCCGCCGCCGGACGGCGCGTGTCCGGCCTGGTAACCGGCGAGGTTCCAGGTGTACAGCGGCACGTGCGTCGGCAGCGCCTGCCCGACGTCGCCGTACGCGGCCTGCTCGTCGGTGAGGATCACGACGCGGTCGTGGTTCGCGAAGTGCTTGTGCACCGCGCCCACCGTGTCGGTGCCTGCGCCGATGAAGTACCCGCCGGCCTTCCAGCGTCCGACGTCACCCAGCAGCGACCCGCCCCGGCTCAGCTTGAACACCTTGGTGCCCTGGCGGTGGTCCCAGGAGCCGTCGGAGAACGAGACGACGTCGGCCTTCGCGCAGCGCCGCGCGAGCGCCAGGCCGAAGACCGCGGCCGCGTCCCACCGCATCAGGCTGCCGTCCTTGCTGAACCGGTCGTTCATCGACGCCGACGTGTCGACGAGGACGAGCGTCCGGCCACCCAGCTCGGGCACGTTGGCCAGCGCGTGCGCGATCGCCCGCTCGAGCGCCCACGCCCACCGCGGCGACGGCGCCGCTCGGTAGGCCGCGAGGAACCGCATGGGCAGCTGCCGCGACTTCGCGACCTGCACCGGGCTCGCGAGCCGCTTGGCCACCCGCTGCGCGACGTCGTCCGAGACGCCGGCCTCGTCGAAGTTGCGGAGGTTCCGGAGGAGAGCCGTGTAGCCCATCGACGGGATCAGCGCCTCCCAGACGCGCGCGTCCAGCGGACCCTGCAGCCACCCGGCGACGGACTCCCACGTCATGCCCGCGGCGCGGAGCACGTCCGCCGCGTCCGGCCGGTCGAAGAGCTTCCGGCGATCGGCGACGGCCCAGCTCATGAGCTCGGCGCGGGCGCGGAGGGTGGTGAGGGCGTCCGGGATCGCGTTGCCGCGGTCGTGCCGCTCGTCGAGGATGTGCTTGAACAGCGCACCCCCGCCGGCCGGGTGGGTCAGCTCGAGGACGTCGGCGAACCGGAACGCGCGCGCCGCGGAGTCCCACTTGACGAACGCCCGCTCGTCGTAGAGCTTCGCCGCGGCATCGGCAACACCGCGCTTGACCGGCTTCGGAAGGGCGCGGCCGTGCACGGACGTCCAGTAGGCGAGCAGCTCACCGGGCTCGTCGGCCCGCTGCAGCACGTCGGCGACGACCTGGCGGCCGAGTGCCCGTCGAGGCCGGCGTCCCGCCGCGCCTTGGCGAACTCGGCGGCACCGACGAGCGACGCCGTCCGCAGGTGCGCGCCGGTGCGCAGCCAGCGCAGGAACCGGGCTGTCCACTGTGGATCGTCCAGTGTGGACTTCGGACCAGCTCGGCGTACCGGGTGTCGCGCGTGCCCGCGGACTCGTAGAAGGCGTGCTCGCCGACCATGTTGGTGACGGCGAGCAGGAAGAGCTCGGACTTGGTGTCGCGCGCGTACCCGGCACCACCCTGGTGCGTGACGGTGGACGGCGTGGCCTCGCCGCGGACCGGAGAGGTCGCGGCGGGCGCGCGTGCGGTGTTGAACTTGCTCATTTCTCCCCCTGGTGCGGGGGCCACGGCGATGCCCGAGATCGAAGTCGGTGAAGGTACGTAGCTGCTCTAGGCCGCTGAGCTACCGGACCGGGTGGTGGTCCGGGAGGGATTCGAACCCCCGACCTGCCCATTAAGAGTGGAAGTAACCCTCGCCTGCGCACCGGGCATCGGTGTCGCCGTGGCTCCTCGTGCAGCCAAGGTAGCAAGCGATCGGCGGCGGGACGACCGGTTTTCCGGCCGGGTCCCGAACCGGCCGGAAGTCAACTAGTTCGTACTAAGAACTATGTATGCTATGTTCGTAGTGCGAACTAACTGGGAGGAATCATGACGCACTTCGGCATCGGCGTGTCCACCGCGGTCACCGCCGTCCGCGGCACCCTCGAACTGGCCGTCCAAGCCGACCAGGGCGGGCTCGACCTCATCACCGTCTCCGATCACCCGTACCACGCCGATCGGCTCGACGCGTACGCCGAACTCGGCGTCCTGCTGGGGAAAACCGAACGGATCTCCGGGCTGGTCAGCGTCACCAACCTGCCGACGCGGCCGGCGGCGATGCTCGCCCGCACCATCACGAGCCTGTCCGCGTTGACCGGCGGGCGGATCGTGCTCGGCATGGGGGTCGGCGGGTTGTGGGACGACATCGCGCGGCTCGGCTTCACCAAACTGACGCCCGGGCAGGCCGTCCGCGCCTTCGAAGAAGGAATCCGGCTGGTGAAGCTGCTCGGCGGGGGTGGTGCGCCGGTCACCTTCGACGGCGAGTTCCACCAGGTCACCGATCTGGAACCGGCCGCCGAAGCGATGCCGCCGGTGTGGACCGGGTCCGTCGGGCCGAAGTCCCTCGCCGTCACCGGGCGGGTGGCCGACGGGTGGATGCCCGGGCACGCCGCCGACTGGCTCAGCGAGCGGTACCGGACCTCGCGGCCGCTGATCGACAAGGCCGCCGTGGACGCCGGGCGGGATCCCGGCGAGGTCGTCACCGTCTACAACTTCCCCGGGCGCATCACCGCCGAGCCGCTGGCCAGGACCCGCACCGACGACGGACGCTGGATCGGCGGCTCGCCCGCGCAGTGGATCGAGGAGCTCACCGGCGCGGTGCTGGAGCACGGCGCCGCCGGGTTCGTGCTCTTCGGGCCCGGCGGCAGCACGCCGGACGCCGTCGCCGCCGCGCGGTGGGCCGAGGAAATCGTGCCCGCGGTGCGGGAAGCCGTAGGCTGATCGGATGGGGAAGAGCGGGGCGGACCTCGGGGTGGTGGCCGGGCTCGTGCGGGCGTCGTTCCTGGTGAACGCGGTCTACGCCGAGTCCGCCCGCGAGTACGGGCTCACCGTGCAGCAGGGGCAGCTGCTCTGCGTGCTGATGGGCCGCCCGTACGGCATGGGCGACCTGGGCGCCACGCTCGGCCTCGAAAAGTCCAGCCTCACCGGCCTGGTCGACCGGGCGGTCAAGCGCGGGCTCGTCCGCCGCGAACCCGACCCGGACGATCGCCGGGCCGTCCAGGTCCTCCTGACCGCCGAAGGCAGCGAGCTCGCGGAGGACTTCTACGCGGCGACGTGCCGCCGGGTCGACGAGCTGGCCGCGGGCCTGAGCACCCCGGACCGCGACCGGCTCGCGGCGTTGCTGGGGGCGATCGTGCGGGACAACGAAGCCCCGACGGTCTTCCTCGACGCCCTTCAGCCCTGAGGCAGACCCGAAGCGCGCCAAGCACCTTCGCCGGGGTGGAGCGGCCGGCGCAGCGAAGCAGCGCGATCGCCCCACCACGACGTACGCGGCTTCGGCTTCTCCGGCGCCTTCGCCACCGACGCCGCGGCGATGATCGCCGTCAGCGCCGCCAACTCGGCGTCGGTCGGGTTTCCGCGGACCACCCTCAGCAGGGGGCGCTGCTTTTCCTCGCTCACAGCGGGATGTTCCCGTGCTTCTTGGGCGGCAGCGATTCCCGCTTGTTCCGCAGCAGGGACAGCGCCCGCGCGACGTGGCCGCGCGTGTGCGCCGGCACGATGACCGAGTCGACGTACCCGCGCTCGGCCGCCGCGTACGGGTTCAGCAGCGTGTCCTCGTACTCCTGGATCAGCTCGGCGCGCAGGGCGTCGACGTCCTGTCCTTCGGCAGCCGCCTTCGCGAGGGTCTTGCGGTGGACGATGTTCGCCGCGCCCTGGGCGCCCATCACCGCGACCTGCGCGGTCGGCCAGGCCAGGTTGATGTCGGCGCCGAGGTGCTTGGAGCCCATGACGTCGTACGCGCCGCCGTACGCCTTGCGCGTGATGATCGTGACCAGCGGGACCGTGGCCTCCGCGTAGGCGTAGATCAGCTTCGCGCCGCGGCGGATGATGCCGTTCCACTCCTGGTCGGTGCCCGGGAGGAAGCCCGGGACGTCGACGAAGGTGAGCACCGGGATGTTGAACGCGTCGCAGGTGCGGACGAACCGCGCGGCCTTCTCGGACGCGTCGATGTCGAGGCAGCCGGCGAACTGCGTCGGCTGGTTGGCCACCACGCCGACGCTGTGGCCGTCGACGCGGCCGAAGCCGACGATGATGTTCGGCGCGAACAGCTCGTGGACCTCGAGGAAGTCGCCGTCGTCGACGACGCGGGTGATCACCTCGTGCATGTCGTACGGGGTGTTCGGCGAGTCCGGGATGATCGTGTCGAGCTCGCGGTCGGCGTCGGTGACGTCGTCGAAGAACCCGGGCCGGTCGGCGGGCGGCTCGAACACCGGCGCGTCCGACAGGTTGTTCTGCGGCAGGTAGGAGAGCAGTTCCTTGACGTAGGCGATGGCGTCCTCGTCGTCGGAACCGAGGTAGTGCGCGACGCCGGACTTCGTGTTGTGGGTGCGGCCGCCGCCGAGCTCCTCGAAGGTGACGTCCTCGCCGGTGACCGTCTTGACGACGTCCGGGCCGGTGATGAACATCTGCGACGTCTCGTCGACCATCACGATGAAGTCGGTGAGCGCGGGGGAGTAGACGTGCCCGCCCGCGTTCGCGCCCATGATCAGCGAGATCTGCGGGATGACGCCGGACGCCTTGACGTTCCGGTTGAAGATCTCGCCGTACAGGCCGAGCGAGACGACACCCTCCTGGATGCGCGCGCCGCCGCCTTCGTTGATGCCGATGATCGGCCGGCCGGTCTTGATCGCCAGGTCCATCACCTTGACGATCTTCTCGCCGTAGACCTCGCCGAGGCTGCCGCCGAAGACGGTCACGTCCTGGCTGAAGACGCAGACCGGGCGGCCGTCGACGGTGCCGTAGCCGGTCACGACGCCGTCGCCGTACGGGCGGTTCTTCTCCTGGCCGAAGTTGGTCGAGCGGTGCCGGGCCAGCTCGTCGAGCTCGACGAAGGAGTTCTCGTCGAGCAGCAGCTCGATGCGTTCGCGAGCGGTCTTCTTGCCCTTGGCGTGCTGTTTCTCCACCGCGCGGGCCGAGCCCGCGTGCACCGCCTCGTCGTACCGGCGGTACAGGTCGGCCAGCTTGCCGGCCGTGGTGTGGATGTCCGGTTCGTCCTCGGGCGGCGTCCCGAGCGGCTCCGTCGCACTGCTCATGCCACGGGAGCTTAACTACTTGTCGGTCACTTCGCGTGTGGCGTAGGCAACGTCTCCGGTGCGGTCAGGACGTCGTGGGCCTCACCAGGCCCGACTCGTAGGCTGCGATCACCAGCTGGGCCCGGTCGCGCGCCGCGAGCTTGTGCAGCAACCGGCCGATGTGGGTTTTCACCGTGGCTATCCCGAGGTGCAGGCGGGCCGCGATCTCGTCGTTCGACAACCCGCGCGCGATCAGCGTCAGCACCTCCTGCTCGCGGGCCGTCACGCCGTCCAGGCGGGTCACCGGGCCCGAGGGGAGCCTGGCGAACTCCGCCACCAGGCGGCGCGTGACCGAGGGGGCCAGCAGGGCGTCGCCGGAAGCTACGACCTCGATCGCCGCCAGGAGGTCCGCCGGGCGGGTGTCCTTCAGGAGGAAGCCGCTCGCTCCGGCGCGCAGTGCCGAATAGACGTACTCGTCCAGGTCGAACGTCGTCAGCATCAGCACCCGGACGTCGCTCTCTGCGCAGATGCGGCGGGTGGCCTCGATGCCGTCCATCTCCGGCATGCGGACGTCCATCAGCACGACGTCCGGCCGCTCGACTCTGGTCAGGGCCACCGCTTCGGCGCCGTCGGAGGCTTCGGCGACCACCTCGAGGCCCGGTGCGCTGTCGACCAGGACCCGGAAGCTTCCGCGCAGCAGCGCCTGGTCGTCGGCGATGAGGACGCGGGTCATCGGGCCGCCACCTTCTCTTCGTAGGGCAGCCGCGCGAAGACGCGGAAGCCGGTTTCGGCCGGTGCCGCGGAGAATTCGCCGTCGTACACCGCGACGCGCTCCCGCATCCCGATCAAGCCGTGGCCCGGGGTCGCGGAGCCGCCGCGGCCGTCGTCGAGGACCTCGATGCGTACTTCGCCGTCGCCGCCGGTGATGTGGATCCGGCACGTCGATGCGCCCGCGTGCTTGACCACGTTGGTCAGGGCCTCCTGCACGATCCGGTACACCGACTGGCCGACTCCGCTCGGCAGCTCGGTGAGGCCGTCGATGACCAGGTCGACGGCGGGACCGGCCTGCTGCGCGCGTTCGGTGAGCGCCCGCAGGTCGTCGAGCGACGGGGCGGGCGCCAGTGCCGGGACGCCGGTGCCGTCGCGCAGCACGCCGAGCATGCGCCGCAGCTCCGCCAGCGTTTCGCGGCTGGTGTCTTCGATGACGCGCAGCGCGTCGCGGGCCTGGTCGGGTTGTTCGAGCGCGACGTGGTTGCCGACCGCCGCCTTCACCGCGATCAAGCTCATGCTGTGCGCGACGACGTCGTGCATTTCCCGGGCGATCCGCAGCCGCTCCGCCGAAACCGCTTCCCGCGCGTGGTTTTCCCGCTCGATAGCGGCGTACTCGCGGCGGCCGTGGACCGCGATGCCGAGAGCGAAGCCGACGATCAGCGCCGACGCCCCGAAGTTCACCGTCGTCGCCGTGCTCGGGTTCGGCACCGCCACACCGACCAGGCCGATCCCGAGGAGCCCGGCCGCCAGCCCGATCCGCGAGGCGCGGCTGCCGCGGGCCACCACGAACGTGTAGAGCGCGCAGCCGGCCGACACGACGGCGATCGCCAGCACCGGCCCGCCGATCGGCACCGCCGCCGCGGTCATCACCAGCGAGAGGATGTAGGCCGGGCGCGGCCACCAGCGCCGCAGCACGATCGGCCCGACGCTCAGCACGAGGATGGTCCAGCCGAGCCAAGCGGGCAGCCACGGCGGCAGCGACCACGCGCCGGCGGCGAGGTTGCCGCCGGCCCCCAGGGTCAGCAGGAGGACGGCCAAGACGTCCAGGACGACGCGAATGCGCATGAACCGACCGTAATGCGGACTTTCCGGCCGCGCGTCAACCTTGGGTCGGATGCTCCGCGTAGTGCTTCTTCACGGCTTCGACGCGCTCGGGCGGCCAATCCGGCAGGGTGACGCCGTGGGTGGCGGCGAACAGCTTGTCGAGTTGCTCGTGCCGCCGGGCCAGCTGCGCCGGGACGTCGTCGCCCGCCGCTTCGGTGAACTCGACCCGGTTGCCTTCGAGCGGGTCGTGGACCAGGCGCCAGCCGGGTTCGTCCGGCAGCAGCGGCCGGAGTTCGGCCTCGGGTTTCCAGCCGAGGTCGCGGCGGAAGCGGATCGTGCCGTCCGCGAGGAGTTCGCCGTCGTCCAGGCCGAATTCCTCCACATAGGACACCATCCGCCCGTGCCACTCCTGCGGCTGCTCGAAGTCCTGCCCGGCCAGGCGCGCGGCGAGGGCGTCGAGGCAGACGTCCCAGCCGGCGGCGGTGCGGCCCCCGGCCAGCTTGGCGATCGCCGGGTCGCCGCGGCCGAAGGTGTGCGTGAACTCCAGGAGGCTGCCGTCGCCGTCGGCGGTGATCAGCCAGCGCAGGGTGTCGTCGTTCCAGACGAAGGTGAACTCGCGCGGCGGGTCGGCGGTGACCACCCGCCCGGTCGTCGTGCTGTCCTCGCCGGGGAAGGTGAACCGGATCGCGCCACCGGCCCGCAGCTCGACGTCGACCTTCGCCGGGAACCAGTGTTCCAGCTCCGCCGGGTCGGTGATGGCGTGCCAGACCTTCTCGGGCGCGTGCTTCAGGCGGCGTTCCAGCCGGAGCACCGGGCGCTCGCCGTCGGTCTGCAGCCTTGCTCGTCCGGACACGCTTCCTCCCGTGGGTTGCCTGTGCCGGTATATAACCACTGAGGAATATGCAGGGTCAAGCGCCGCGGACGGCGGAGACGGCGGCGGCGAGGTCCGGGTCGCTCGCGGCCTTGTCGAGCGCGGTCCGCAGCACCGCGCAGTACGTCGGCTCGGTCTCGGAGTAGCGCTTGCGGCCGGCGTCGGTGATCACCGAGTAGACGCCGCGGCGGTCGTCTTCGCACAGGTCGCGGATGGTCAGGCCGGCGTCTTCGAGGCGCGCGCACATCCGGCTGACCGAGCTCTGGTTGAGGCCGATCGCGTCGGCGAGCTCCTGCATGCGCAGGCCGCCCCGCGGACCCGCGACGAGCTTGCCGAGCGCGCGGTACTCGGACAGGCCGAGCCCGTGGCGCCGCTGCAGGGCTTTGGCGAGTTCCTGCTCGATCCGGGCGTGCAACACGAGAACGCGGCCCCAGGCCTGCTCGTCGACGGTCATCTTCCGGCCTCCTCTTGACGCCAGGATAGTCCAGGGACAGTATTTATATGTACATGCAAGTACATCGAGAGGGCTGACATGAGCGATCGCAGCTTCCTGTTCCTGGTGGGCGCCGCGCGGGCCGGGGGCAACACCGAAATGCTGGCCCGGCTGGCGGCCAAGGAGCTGCCCAAGGACGTCGAGCAGCGGTGGATCCGGCTGCCGGAGGTGCCGCTGCCGCCGTTCGAGGACCGCCGCCACGGCGCCGGTGCGCACCCGGAGCCCGGCGAGAACGAGCAGTTGCTGATGGACGCGACTTTCGCCGCGACGGACATCGTGATGGTGTCGCCGGTGTACTGGTACTCGGTCGCGGCGAGCGTGAAGCTCTACCTGGACTACTGGTCGGGCTGGATGCGGCTGCCGGTCGAGTTCAAGCCGCGGATGCGCGGCAAGGCACTGTGGGGCGTGAGCGTGCTGAGCGAGACGGCGCGCGAGGCCCAGCCGCTGATCGGCACGCTTGAACTGTGCGCGGAGTACCTGGGCATGGACTGGGGCGGGGTGCTGCTCGGCAACGGCAGCCGCCCGGGCGACGTACTCCTGGACGAAGACGCGACGACGGCCGCGCGGACGTTCTTCGCCGGCGCGGCCCTGGTCACCACCTAGTCGAACGAACCGAGGCGCCGGCGTACGTCGGCTGCTCTGTTGAGGAAGCCGGTCTCGTCGTACAGCGTGGCGGCCTGTTGCCAGCGTTCGATGGCCTCGCTGGTGCGGCCGAGGTGGTGCAGGCCGCCCGCGAGGACTTCCAACGGCTCGGCGACGGTCATGTCGCGATTGCGGGGGCTGCCGCGCCCCAGGGTGATCGCCTCCAGGCACAGAGAATTCGCTTTCTCGAAGTCACCCAGGCCGCTCCAGGCGCGTGCCAACTTCGTCAACGCCGCAGATTCGCCTTCGACGTCGCCGATTCGTCGGCGGATACGCAGGTCGTGCTCACCATGTGCGAGTGCACGCCGGTAGTCGCCGAGTCCGGTGTACGCGGAGCTGAGATTGCCTTCCACCACTGCTTCCCAGCGACCGGTGTCGATTCCCCGAGTCAGCGGCAGCGCCGAATCGAAACATCTTGCCGCCTCCTCGAATCGCTCCTGATAACGGAACAACAGTCCGCGTTCGTTCGGTAGAGCAACTCGCAGTTCCCCGTCGTCGAGTTCATCGATCAGAATCGCCGCGCGGTCGAGGTCGGCGACGGCCTGATCCCACCGGCCCAGCCGGGCAGCGATGTCCGCGCAGCTGAGCAGGAGATGCGCCTCCTGAACAGGATTGCCGACGCGGTGAGCCGCGGCTACGCCGATGCGAGCGGCCTCGAGGCGGTCGCCGGGGCTGCCAACGGAGGCGAGAAAACGGGTGGCGTGGGCAAGCGGAATGGTGTGGTGGTCGAGCCGTTGGCTCGCTGCGTGCTGAAGAACGGCGAGGATGTTGGCGCGTTCGGTGGTGAGCCACGCCCATGCTTCGTCGAAATCGGTGAGCAGCCGGGGGTAAGCTGGTTCGGCCACCACCGCAGGCATCCGCGTGTAATAGGGGTGAACCTGGTTGTCGACTGTGTAGGTGGTGTGGGTGTACCAAGTCAGCAAGGATTCGATGGCCAGGGTGCGGCTGCCGAGGGTGTCGTGCCGGCGGGCTTGGTCGGCTGAGTACGCGCGCAGCAGGTCGTGGAACCGGTAGCGGCCACCGGGGGCGAGTTCGATCAAGTGTGCGCTCGCCAACGCGGCGAGCATCGGTCGGACCTCGATGGGTGGCAGCTCGGCAAGTGCTGCAGCGGCAGCCAGGCACAGGTCAGGGCCGGGGTGCAGCCCGAGTCTCCGGAACAAGCGGGCTTGCAGAGTGGGCAGGCGCCGGTATGACCAGTCGAAGACCGCACGAATCGCGGATCGCTCGTCCGAAGCTTCGCTGAGGATGTCCAGCCGGGTGTTGTCGTCGGTCAATTCGGCGACGACATCGGCGACGGCGAGGTGCGAATGGGCGGCGATTCGGCTGGCGGCGATACGCAGGGCCAACGGCAGCCGGGCACATAGCCGGACCAGCTCGTGGGTGGCGTCGGATTCGGAGCTGACGCGGTCGGCGCCGATGATGCCGGTGACCAGTTCGTGAGCTTCGAGCGGGGTGAGCAGGTCGAGAGTGAGGCGGTGGGCGGCGTCGGTAACGACGAGACCGGTGAGACTGTCGCGGCTGGTCACCACGACCATGCAGCCCGGGGCGCCGGGCAGCATGGGGCGGACCTGCTCGGCGCTGTGGGCGTTGTCCAAGATGAACAACAGCCGTTTGCCCGCGGTCAGTGAGCGCAGCAGTGCGGCCTGCGCATCGACGTCAGTGGGAATTGCGCTGGCAGCGACGCCGAGGGCACGCAAAAACCCGCTCAGCGCGTCGGACGTCGTGGCGGGGGTACCGGGTCCGTATCCGCGCAGGTTGACATGCAGCGTGCCGTCGGGAAAGCGGTCTTGGACGCGATGCGCCCAGTGCAGAGCGAGGGTGGTCTTGCCGATGCCGCCGGCGCCGTCGACCGCGGTGATCACGACCGACGGCGTCGCCTGCTCGGCGGGGTCGGAAGGAATCAGTGCATCGAGGGCCGCTAAGTGGTCGGCTCGGCCGGTGAAGTCCCGGACGACCGCGGGCAATTGCCGTGGCACCTCGGGTGAGCTGACGTGCGCTGGTACGGCCGACGAGACAGCAGGACTGGCCGGCACGGCCGGCTCGAAAAGATATGGGTGGTCGGGGAGCGTGACCCAGCCCCGTGTGTTGACTTCCTTGACCTCGACGGTGACCGGGTGCCAGGTCACGGGTGCTGCCGCGGGCACGTGCCGGACGACGTCGTCGAACAACCGATCGGATGCGATCACCGCCAGAACGCCGGGAGATGCGGCCAATGCCGCCTTCAACGCGGGTGCGTCGCAAAGCCGGAACGTCATGATCAACGACGTTGAGGTGACACCGTGCGCGTCGTAGCCGACCTCGCCGGCGTGCAGGGCCATTCGCAGCCGGATCCGCTGCGCCTCGGGATGGTTGTCGTTGTGTACCCGCAGGCGCGTGACCAGTGCAGGCAACGCTGCCTCCAGGAACGCCGCCTTGTCCGCCTCGGCCGGCACGAGTGCGCACACCGCGTCTCCGCTCACCTCGCGATAACTGTCCTCCCAACGAATCTCGGTCGCAGCGAAGGTCGCCTGCATGATCGAATGGAGGCCGTCCCGCACAGCTTGTAAATGTGGACCCGTTCGCCGAGGATCTCCGAAGCCTTCGACGTCCGCCACGACTATCAAGTGGTGCCGCAAACCGCGACCATTCACAATCTCGGCCCCTCCCCGCGCGCTAATCGGGTGAAACCCACCAAGGGTCCCAATGTGGCGGTGTAAAGAGAAAGGGCCATCCGGACGGCTGGTACCTGGCTCGCTGTCGGCTTCTTGTCGTACGCCGGATTAATCTTCGCTCCCCGGCCCTGGTCACCACCTAGGGCAGGACTTCCTTCGCGATCAGGCGCAGGCCGCTCACCAGGTTGGCGCCCGAGGGGGCGTGGCCCGGGTCGATCAGCCACTGGAGCATCACGCCCGACAGCAGGGCCTGGTGCACCGTGCCGACGGCCCGGGCTTCGGCGCTCTCGTCGTCGAGGCCCTGGAAGAGGTTCGCCAGGCCGTGGCGAGCCTGCTCGAGCGCGTCCGCCAGCTGGGTGCGGACGTTCTCGTCGAGGTCCGGCTGCGAGTACGCCTCGAAGCTGACCGCCCACATGCGGCGGTGCTCGCCGAACGACTCGATCACCCGCTGCCAGATCAGCGCGAACCGCTCGGCCGGCGACGCGCCCGGCGGCGTCTCCACTTGCAGCGTCTTCGCCAGCGTTTCGCCCCACTCCTCGTTCGCCTCGATCAGCGCGGTGTTGAGCAGCGCTTCGCGTGAACCGAAGTGGTAGCCGATGGCCGCCATGCTCACGTTCGCCGCCGAGGCCAGGTCCCGCACCGTCGTGCGGGCGTAGCCCTTCTCGTACAGGCAGCGCTTCGCGCCGGCCAGCAGTGACTCCTTGTTGCCCATGCCCGGAGCCTAGCACGAACGTCTTAGGCGAACGCCTTGCGCGATCGCTCAAATACGGGTTACCGTTCTTGGCATGCAGAACAGACGAGTCCTCATCTCCGGCGCGAGCGTCGCCGGCCCCGCCCTGGCCTTCTGGCTCCGCCGCCACGGCTTCCTCCCGACGGTCGTCGAACGCGCTCCGGAACTGCGCGACGGCGGCTATGCGGTCGACTTCCGCGGCGCGTCCCTGCGGGTTCTCGAACGCATGGGCCTGCTGGAAGCGGTCGAAGCGGCCGCGACCCGGATGGGCGATGTGACCTATGTGGACAGTGACGACCGGCCGCTGGTGGTCACGCCCGCGACGTACCAGAGCGGCGAGCTCGAAGTCCTGCGCGGCGACCTCGCGCGCATCCTGTACGACGCGACGCGCGACGGCGTCGAGTACGTCTTCGGCGACTCGATCACCGGCCTCACCGAGCACGGCGACGGCGTCACGGTCACCTTCGCCCACGGCGAGCCGCGCGAATTCGACCTGGTGATCGGGGCCGACGGGCTGCACTCGAACGTGCGGTCGCTGGCCTTCGGCGACGAGGCCGGCTTCCGCCACGACCTCGGTTACTACGTCTCGATCTTCACCGTGCCGAACCACCTCGGCCTCGACCGCGTCGGCCGGTTCTACAACGAGCCGAACCGGACGGTCGGCGTCTACAGCGCGCTGGACAACACCGAGGCCAAGGCGTTGTTCTGGTTCGGCTCCGAGGAGCTGGACTACGACCACCGCGACGTCGAGCAGCAGCGCCGGATCGTCGAGAAGACGTTCCGCGACGTCGGCTGGGAGACGCCGGCGCTGCTGAAGGCCATGCGGGAGGCGCCGGACTTCTACTTCGACTCGGCGAGCCAGATCAAGCTGGACTCGTACGCCCGCGGGCGCGTCGCGCTGGTCGGCGACGCCGCGTACTGCGCCGCGCCGCTCTCGGGGATGGGGACGAGCCTGGCGATCGTCGGCGCGTACGTGCTCGCGGGCGAGCTCGCGGCCGCCGGCGGCGACCACGCGACGGCGTTCGGCGCCTACACCCGCGAGATGCGCGGCTTCGTCGACGCGTGCCAGAAACTGGCCGAGGGCAACGGGAAGTGGTTCGTCCCGCCAACCCGCGGCTGGCTGCGGTTCCGCAACCTGAACTACCGGCTGCTGCCGTACCTGCCGTGGCGCAAGCTGATCGAAGAGCTGCCGCTCAAGGCGGGCAACGCGATCACGCTGAAGCCGTATGCGGTGGCGCCGGCGTGACGCCGCGGCGTTTCGCGATGCCGGCCATGTTCTCCTCGCCCCAGTCGCCCAGCGGCAGCAACGCCGTGTTCAGCCGCTGACCCAGTTCGGTCAGCGAGTATTCGACCTTCGGCGGGATCTCGTGGAACACCTCGCGGTGCACGATCTCGTCCGCCTCCAGTTCCCGCAGCGCCTGGATCAGCATCTTCTCGCTGATCCCCGCCACCTTCCGCTTCAGCTCGCCGAACCGCAGCGGCTCGGCGTGCAGCGCCCAGAGGATGAGGGCCTTCCACCGGCCGCCGATGACGTCGACGGCCGCGTCCAGTCCGCAGCGGTAGCTTCTCGCCAGCATGCAGGATCCTTACGTTTTGGTGGGTACCTGACTTATTAGTCGGTACTTGTCCAGTGTAAAGCGCGCCCGCAGCATGGAATCCATGGGAGAAAGCAAGAAACGCGTGGGCGTGCTCGGCCTGGGGCGGATGGGCGCCGCCCTCGCCGGGGCGCTCTTGGGGGCGGGACACGACGTCTCGGTGTGGAACCGGTCGCCGCTCAAGGCGGGACCGCTGCTCGACCGCGGTGCCCGCCTCGCGGCCACTCCGGCGGAAGCGGCGTCGGCGGACGTCGTCCTCAGCTGTCTGTCCACATACGACACTCAGCAGCCGGTGCTCGAGGCGGCCGACCTCGCCGGCCGGACGCTGGTCAACCTCACGTCCGGGACGCCGGAGCAAGCGCGCGGCGCCGCGAAGTGGGCCGCGTCCGAAGGCATCGGCTACGTCGACGGCGTGATCATGGCCGTCCCGCAGGGCATCGGGACACCGGCGGCGCAGCTCCTCTACGGCGGCTCGGAACCGGCGTTCACGGCGCAGCGCGACGTGCTGGAAGTACTGGGGACACCGGTGTTCCTCGGCGAGGACGCCGGGCTGGCGGCGCTGTACGACCTGGCGCTCCTGGGCATGATGTGGTCGACGATGGCGGGTTACCTGCAAGCGCTGGCGCTGGTCGGGACGGAGGGCGTCACGCCGGCGCAGTTCGCGCCGATGGCCGCGGCGTGGCAGTCGGCGGTCGGCGGGTTCCTGCCGGGCATCGGCGAGCAGGTCGCGAGCGGTGACTACGCGACCGACGTGTCCGCGCTGGACATCAACGCGGCCGGACTCGCCCTGCTGGTCGAGACGAGCCGCGCGCAGGGCATCGACACGGCGGTGCCGGCGGTGTTGCAGGAGTTGTTCGACCGAGCGGTCGCGGCGGGCCACGGTGCGCACGCGATCGCCAGCGTCATCGAGGAGATCCGGTGAAGTACCTGGGGAAGAAGGCGGTCGTCACCGGCGGCACGCACGGAATGGGGCTGGCGGTGGTCCGCGCCCTCCTCGACGGCGGCGCGGAAGTCCTGCTGACCGGCCGAGACGTGACGCCGCTGGAAGGGAAGCTGCCGGGCAAGGCGCACCTGCTGTCCTCGGACGCGGCGCGCCTGGCCGACGTCGCCGAGCTGGGTGCGGTGGCCGAGGACCGGCTCGGCGAGCTGGACCTGGTGTTCGTCAACGTGGGGTTCTCGACGCTGACGCCGTACGAGGACGCGACACCGGAGCTCTACGACCGGACGTTCGACGTGAATACCAAGGGCGCGTATTTCACGGCCCGCAGGCTGGCCCCGCTGGTCCGGCCCGGCGGGTCGTTCGTGTTCACGACGTCGGTCGCGGCCGAGGCGGGCATCGCGGGGATGGGGCTGTATTCGGCGGCGAAGGCGGCGGTGCGTTCCTTCGCCCGCACGTACGCGGCCGAGCTGGCCCCGCGGGGAATCCGCGTGAACGTGGTCAGCCCGGGCTACACGGACACGCCGACGATGGGCGTCACGGGAGTGCCGGACGCGGTCTTGGCGGAGTTCAAGGCGATCGGCGACGAGACAACGCCGCTGAAGCGCCACGCAACGGTCGGGGAGGTCGCGGCAGCGGTGCTGTTCCTGGCGTTCGAGGCGACGTTCACCACGGGCGCCGACCTCCCGGTGGACGGCGGGCTGGGGCAGCGGCTCACCTTGCCCGCGTGAGCGCCCGCTTCGGGCGGTGGGTCATCCTGCCCGCGTGAGCGTCCGGCCGGGCGGTGCGTCACCTTGCCCGCGTGAGGTGGGCGCTCAGGCCGGTGATTCCCGGGGCGCGGTCGGGGCGGAGGACCAGATCTTCGTCGTAGTCGCCGCCGTTCTGCGGTCGGAAGGGGATCGGGTCCGCGGTTTCCAGCGTCCGCAAGCGTTTGCGCAGCCGGTCCCGTGCCTCGGCGAACCCGTCGTCCGGCACACGGTCGGCGCCGTAGACCGGCACCGGGGGGAGCACCGACATCCCGGCGTAGAAGAGCGTCCCGTGCTGGAGGGGGAACAGGACCTCGTCCAGGGCGCCGTTCACTCCGCGTGGCCCCATGGCCGGCTCGCGGGCACCTGCGGTGAGCACCACCATCGCGCGCTTGCCCGCGAGCCGGCCTTCGCCGTAACGCAGGGTCCGGCCGTCTTCGGCGCGGATGCCGTAGCCGAAGCCCTTGACGAAAACGCGGTCGAACCAGCCCTTGAGGATGGCCGGCAGGCCGTACCACCACAGCGGGAACTGCACGATCACCGCGTCCGCCCACTCCAGCTTGTCCTGCTCGGCCACGATATCCGCGCTCAGTTCGCCGTGCGCGTGGGCCCGGGCCGACGTCGCCCCGACGATCAGCCGGCCGTCCCCGGCTTCGGCGCCGAAGTCGGCCGCGTCGACCACCGGGTTCCACTTCATCGCGTACAGATCCGACTCCCGGACGTCGTGCCCGAGCTCCTGGAGCGTCCGGAGCCCGTCGTCGCGGAGGGCCCCGCTCAGCGAGCGCGGCTCGGGATGCGCGAATACCCACAACACGTTCATGTCCTCGATGATCACGCCGTCGCGCGGCTCGATCGAGTGGCCTGATAGCCAACATGTGCAAGAATCGAGCCATGGCCGCATTCGTGCACCCGAACCGCCACCACGTCGCCGTCCTGGTCCGCCACGGCATGCTCGTGATGGAACTCGGCATCGTCCACCGGCTGTTCGGCCAGGCCCGCTCGGCGACGGGGGAGCCGCTGTACGAGGTCGTGACCTGCACGCTCGAGCCCGGCCTCGTCCGCACCGACGCGGACGTCGCCATCCCGGTCGACCGCGGTCCCGAGGTGCTGGCCGAGGCCGACACGGTGATCGTCCCGGCGTCCCTGGCCGAGTACGAGCCGATGGCGCGCGTGCTGACCCCACCGCTCAAGGCCGCCCTCGATCGCATCCCGGCGGACTCGCGCATCGCGTCCATCTGCACCGGCGCGTTCGTGCTCGCCGCGGCCGGCCTGCTCGACGGCCGCCGGGCCACCACCCACTGGCGCTCCGCCGAGGAGCTGCAGGAGCGCTTCCCCGAGGTCGACGTCGACCCGTGCGTCCTCTACACCGATGACGGCGACGTCCTGACCTCGGCGGGCGTTGCCGCCGGCATCGACCTGGTGCTGCACATGATCCGCCGCGACCACGGCGCCGCGGTGGCCAACGACGTCGCCCGCGGCACGGTCGTCTCCCCGCACCGCGAAGGCGGCCAGGCCCAGTTCGTCCGGCGGCCGGTGCCGGAGCCCCGCACGTCGTCGACCAAGGCGGCGCGCGCCTGGGCGCTGGAGAACCTGCACCGGCCGCTGACCCTGCGCGAGCTCGCCGCCCGCGAGGCGATGAGCACGCGCACGTTCACCCGCCGCTTCCGCGAGGAGGTCGGCATCTCGGCCCTGCAGTGGCTGACCCAGCAACGCGTCGAGCGCGCCCGCCAGCTCCTCGAGGAGACGGACCTCCCGGTCGACCGCGTCGCCACCGAAGCGGGATTCGGCACGGCGGCCTCGCTGCGCCAGCACTTCCAGGCGGCGCTCGGGGTGTCGCCGAGCGCGTACCGCTCGACGTTCCGCGGCGAACTGGCTGTTCAAACCGCTTGATTTTTCGCTAGCTTCACCGGCTATGGACGACTTCTACGTCAGCCACAGCCGCTTCACCGACCCGGGCCCGCACGCCGCCTGGCTCGACGCCACCCCCGGCGACCTCGCCGCCCTGCGCGAAGCGGCGTCCGGGCTGGTGTTCCACTACTGGGGTTCGGGCCCCATCACCGAACACGGGTTCCCGGCCACCCGCAACGACGAGATCACCCTGCGGTACGCCGCGGACATGTGGGCCCGCCTGCGCGAGCTCGACTCGGCCGCACCGAGCGAGCCGCGGCCGCCGCTGCACCGGATCGTCGGCTGCTGCCGCGACTTCACGCTGCTGTTCGTCTCGATGGCGCGCTACCACGGCATCCCGGCTCGCGCCCGCGTCGGGTTCGCGAGCTACCTGATGCCCGGCTGGTACCTCGACCACGTCGTCGCCGAGGTCCGCACCGCCGACGGCTGGCGCCTGGTCGAAGCCCAGCTGCCGCTCGGCTTCCGCGACCCGGTGGACGACGTCGAGTTCGACCTCCTCGACGTCCCCCGCGACCGCTTCCGGACCGGCCCCGACGCGTGGACCGCGATCCGCGCGGGCGAGCTCGACCCGGCCCGGGTGGTCGTCAACCCGGACCTCGACGTGCCGTTCCTGCGCGGGATCCCGTACGCGTGGCAGAACCTCGTGCGCGACCTCGCGGCGCTCAACAAGCACGAGATGCTCCAGTGGGACATCTGGGGCGCGCTCGACGACACCGTGGAGCTTCCCCCGGCCACCCTCGCCCGCGCCGACGAGCTGGCTCAGCTGATGGCCACCGCCGACGTCGAGCAGGTACGCGCCGCCTTCGCGGCCGACGACGTCCGGGTGCCGCCGGTGATCCACACGGTCACCCCGCCGGGACAGCTTCCGGCCGAGGTAGTGCTTCGCTGACCTCGGTTGCCGTTCGCACGAACCGCGCTATCCGCGGGTCACGCGCCCCGGCCGGCCAGGCGAGCGCCAGCGCGTACGGCGTGGCGTCGACGACCGGCCGGTAGACGACGTCGTCCCGCGCGCTCAGCTCGGCGACCGACGCCGGCAGCAGCGCCACCGCCAGCCCGAGCGCGACCGTCTCCAGCAGCTGGGCGCTGTCGTGCACGATCGGCCCCGGTGTCACCGGTCCGCCGGTCACGTCCTGCCCGGACCAGTACGCCCGGTCCGCGGCCGAGGAGAGCGGCCAGCACGGTGTCGGCCGCCCGGCGAAGTCGGCGCAGGTCAGCACGGCCCGGGCGGCGAGCTCGTGGCCCGACGGCAGCGCGGCCACCCGCGGCTCGCTGAACAGCACCTCGACGTCCAGGCCGTGGTGGGTGCCGCTCTGGCAGCCGAGTACCGCCACGTCGGCCCGGCCGTCCCGGAGCATCTCCGCCTGCTCGCCGAACCCGCTGACCCGCACGTCGACCGGATCGGGGTGCGCGTCGGCGATCCGCCGCAGCAGATCGGTGGCGACGCCCGGCTTCGCGGTGACGACGAGCGCCGGCGTCTGCTGTGCCGCCCGCCGCGTCCGCCGGACCGCCGCGGTGACGGCGTCCAGCGCCTTCGCCGACTCGGCGAAGAGGACGGCCCCGGCCGGCGTCAGCGAGACGTGCCGGCTGGTGCGTTCGAAGAGTTGCACCCCGAGCCGCCGCTCGAGCAGCCGGATCGCGCGGGACAGCGGTGGCTGCGCCATCCCGAGCCGTTCGGCGGCGCGGGAGAAGTTCAGCTCTTCGGCGACCGCGCGGAAATACCGCAGCTCACGGACCTCGACATCGTCCATACCGGGAGAGTATCGCGGCAGAGTCCACAGGTCTTTCCCTTTCTGATTCGCGCATGGTGGGCTTGGTGTCGATAACTCCACAAAGGACGGACAGCGGATGACGCAATCGCAGCACAACAAGGAAGTGGTCCTCGCCTTCCTTCGGCTGGCCTTCACCGAGAAGCGCCCGGCCGACGCCTTCGCCGAATACGTCGGCGACGGGTACGTCCAGCACAACCCCCACGCCCCGGCGGGCGGGGAGGCCTCGGCCCGCTACCTCGCCGGGTTCGTGGCGCGGTTCCCGGACCTCAGCCTGGACGTGCACCGGGTGATCGCCGAGGACGACCTCGTCTGCACGCACAGCCTGCTGCGCCTGACGCCCGGCTCGCGTGGCAGCGCGATCGCGGACGTGATGCGGGTCCGGGACGGCCGGATCGTCGAGCACTGGGACGTGGTGCAGGAGGTCCCGGAGGCGACCGCGAGCGGCAACCCGATGATCTAACCGGGCTGTTCGGTTCCCGCCGGGGCGATGCCGTGGAGCGCGGCGCTCACCACCGCGTCCACCGGCGGCGGGTCGAGGGGCGCCGTGTGCGGGAAGACCGTCGTCAGCACCGAGGCGTGGCAGTAGCCGACCAGCATGGCCGCCGTCGCGTCCACTTCGGACTCCGCGCGCAGGCGGCCCAGCGCTCGCTCCGCCTCGAGGTAGGCCACCAGCCGATCACGCCAGTAGCCGGACCGCTCGCTGATCTCCGCGAACCGCTCCAGCACCCTCGGCTGCGCGACCAGGCCGCTGAACGCCGGCACGAGCACCTTGTGCAGCGCCAGGCCGAACTCCAGGTGCCGGCGGAGGTTCCCGGTGAGGGTGCCTTCGCCGGCCACCGGCAGCTCGCCCAGCTCCGCCTCCGTCGTGCGCACGTGCTCCAGCAAGGCCCGGGCCACCAGCTCCTCCTTGTCGGAGAAGTGGTTGTAGAGCACGCCGTCGGCGACGCCCGCCATGCGCGCGATCTCCCGCACGGTCATGCCGGTCGTGCCGTGCGTGGCGATCATCTTCCGCGCGGTCTCGAGCAGCAGGTCGTGCAGTGACTGCCCGTCCCGCTGGGCGGCGGCTTTCCTCGGTGACATCAGCGCCATCGTACGGGCGCCCCGCTACGGCCTCCTTCCCGCGACCAGCCACGCCGTGCCGCGCAACCGGACCGCGCCGGGCCCCGCGAACGGTTCGAGCGCCACGGCGAGAGCCTCGGTCGCCGCGGCCGCCCTCGCGCTGTCGACCAGGCCCAGGTGGTGGCGGACCGGCCCCCAGTCGGCGATGAACCGCGCCGCGTCGGGCACGTCCCGGCCCCAGACCTGGTCGGCCTCGACGCGGGTGCACACCACGTCTTCGAAGCCGGCTCCGGTCAGCACCGCCCGGGTGCGGTCCGGGTCCGCGAACGACGTCGGCCCGCTGCCGTCCGGCCCGGTCGGCTGCGGCAGGTACGCCGACAGCGCGCCGAACACCCGGCCGAGGTCGGTGCCGGACAGCGCCGTCATGCAGAGGAACGCGAGCCGCCCGCCGGGGGCCAGCGCGCGCCGGACGTTGCCGAACGCGGCCACCGGATCGGCGAAGAACATCACCCCGAACCGGCTGACCGCCAGGTCGAACCCACCTTCGGCGAACGGGTGGACCTGGACGTCACCCTGCTCGAACGTCACGTTCGGCACCTCGGCCGCCCGCGCCCGCGCGGTCGCGAGCATCGGCCCGGACAGGTCGACGCCGATCGCGGACCGGGCCCGCGCCGCCGCGAGCCGTGTCAGCTGGCCGTTGCCGCAGCCGATGTCGAGCACGCGGTCTTCCGCGCGCACTCGATCGAGCAGATAGCCGTTGAAGCCGCTGTTCACGGCGTCGTAGCGATCGGCGTGCGCCGCCCAGTGTTCTCCCTCGTACCCGTTCCACGCCTCGGCCTGCGCGGTGTTGACGATCCCGGTCATCCTCATCCCCTCCGTTGTGAACATGCGTTCATGAACACGTGTTCATGCTGCCGCCACGGCCACCCGATGTCAAGGCATCGGCCACCCGTCCCCGGATGTCGGCCAGGTGGCAGATCTTCCGGCGAGCCGGCCGCGGAAGACTTCTCGTCATCAAGGCAAACCGCCTCTGAACAGCAAAAAGGAGTTCGAAATGGCCGACGTCATCGCCAACATGTCCATGTCCCTCGACGGCTTCGTGGCCGACCCGGAAGATCGCATCGATCACCTGTTCGAGTGGTTCGGCAATGGCGACGTCGAGGTCCCCACCGCCGTCGACTGGGCCACCTTCAAGACCTCCGAAGCCAGCGCGAAGATGCTGCGCGCGGCGATGGAGAACGTCGGCGCGCTGATCACCGGCCGCCGCCTGTTCAACCTCACCCAGGGCTGGGGTGGCACGCACCCGATGGGCGTCCCGGTCTTCGTCGTCACCCACGAGGAGCCCGCGGACTGGCCGCACCCGGACGCGCCGTTCACCTTCGTCACCGACGGCCTCGAAAGCGCCGTCGAGCAGGCCAAGAAGACCGCCGGCGACAAGAACGTCGCGGTCGCCAGCACGACGATCGCCCAGCAGTGCCTCAACCTCGGCCTGCTCGACGGTGTCCAGGTCGACCTGATCCCGGTGCTCCTCGGCGACGGCGTCCGCTTCTTCGAGAACCTCGATGCCACCACGAAGCTGACCGACCCCGAGGTCACCGAGGGCACCGGCGTGACGCACCTGTCCTACCGGGTCAAGCGCTGAGGAGCGTGACGTGCAGCGCGGCGAGGCGGGCGGGGTCGGCGATCACCTCATACGCCGCCACCCGCTCGCCCTCGACGGTCACGGCCAGGGCGAGCAACAGCCGCCCGCGCGGCGCGACGACGACGCCGACCGCGCCGTCGACCAAGGCCGCTTCGGCGAACCGGGCCCGCTTCCCGAATACCTGGGTCTCCTCGGCGACCGCGTGGGCCCCGCGCACCTCGAGCGGTGCGCCCACCGGCAGCGCGGCGGCGTCGGCGCGGCGGACGACGTCCGGGGCCAGCACGTCGAGCAGCGAGGCGAGGTCGCCGCCGCGGGCCGCGGCCAGGAAACAGTCGACCACCCGGCGGTGCCGGGCCAGGTCGGCCGGGGGCAGCGGGGCGGTGCCCCGGATCCGCTGCCGCGCCCGGCTCGCCAGCTTCTTCGCCGCCACCGGCGTGCGGTCCAGCACCGGGGCGATCCGATCGAACGGCACCGCGAACAGGTCGTGCAGCACGAAGGCGATCCGCTCGGCCGGCCCGAGCGCGTCCAGCACGACGAGCAGCGCGCGGCCCACCGAGTCGGCGAGCGCGGCTGCGCCCGCCGGATCGGCGTCGGCGACCGGCTCGGGGACGACGTCCAGCGGCTCCTCGCGGCGGGCTTTCCGCGACCGCAGCACGTCGAGGCAGACGCGGGAGACGACCGTGGTCAGCCAGGCCGCCAGGTTGTCCACCGAGTCCACCCGGTTCAGCCGCAACCAGGCTTCCTGCACGGCGTCGTCCGCTTCGGCCGCCGAGCCGAGCATCCGGTAGGCCAGCCCGCGCAACCGGTCGCGTTCGGCCTCGAAGCTCGCCGCCAGGTCGTCCATCGGTCACCTTTCGCTCGCGTCCACCGTCGCCTCCTCGACGTATCCCCGCGACCGGAGGTGACCGGATGAGCTTGCTGACCCCTGCCGACGTGGGCGGATGGCGCCTGCCGAACCGGGTCGTCGTGGCCCCGACGACCCGGGCGCGCGTTCCCGGGGGAGTGCCCGACGACCTCCAGGCCGCCTACTACGCGCAGCGCGCGGGCGCCGGGCTCATCGTGGCCGAAGGCACTTGGGTGAGCGAACGGGCTGTCGGCTTCTCGGACGTTCCCGGCGTGTACACCGAAGCCCAGGTCGACGGGTGGCGGCGGGTCACGGACGTCGTGCACGCGCTCGGCGGCCGGATCGTGCTGCAGCTGTGGCACACCGGGGCGGTCTCGCACCCGCACTTCCTCGGCGGGCGGCCGGGCGGGCCGTCCGCGGTGAATCCGGACGAGCCGGTGTACCTGCCGTCCGGGCGGTGCCCGACGGGCACACCGCGCGAGCTGGGCGTGGCCGAGATCCGGGCGACGGTCGCGGAGTACGGCACGGCGGCGGAGAACGCCCGCCGCGCCGGGTTCGACGGCGTCGAGATCGCCGCCAACGGCGTGTACCTGCTCGCGCAGTTCCTGCACCCGCGGCTGAACCACCGCACCGATGCCTACGGCGGGTCCGCGGCCGCTCGTCGCCGGCTGCTCGCCGAGGTGGTCGGCGCGGCCGCCGAGCACGGCCGGGTGGGCGTCCGGCTTTCGCCGTGGTGGACCGGCGGACGGTTCACTGTGGACGATGCACTGCGGGCCGAGTACGACGAACTGGTCGCCGGGCTCGACGCGGACTACCTGCACCTGCGGGGTCCCGACGCCGGGCCGGACTTCGCGGGCTTCGCTCGTTATCGGGACCTGTTCGATGGCCTCCTCATCGTCAACAACGGCTTCGACCGCGAGACCGGCGACGCGGTGATCGACGCCGGGATCGCGGATGCGGTGTCGTACGCGCGGCACTTCGTCGCGAATCCGGACCTGGTGACGCGGTTCGCGCTCGGGCACCCGCTCGAAGCCGCCGACCCCACGACGTTCTACGGCGGCGGGTCGGCCGGTTACCTGGATCAGGCGGCGCTAATCCCGTGACCACACCGCCAGTTCGCTGCCGCCGGGCTCGCGGAAGTGGAAGCGCCGCCCGCCCGGGAAGGCGAACGGCTCCTTCGTGACCACGCCGCCCGCGGCCGCCACCGCCTCGCGGGCCGCGGCCAGATCGTCGGTGCGGATCGTGATCAGGGGTGCGCGGGGTTGTTCGGCCGCATCCGCTTGGAAACCCAGGGTGAGGCCCTCGGCCCGGACGTCGGTGTAGTCCGGGCCGTACGGGGTCGCCTTCCAGCCGAACGCGCGCTCGAAGAACCGCCCGGACGCCTCGGCGGACGTGGACGGGAACTCGGCGAAGTCGATTTCGAACATGACCCGACGCTAGCGGCGACCACCGACAAAACCGCGCGAGCGCGCCGCCGCCAGCCCGCCGAGGACGAGCGCGACCGCGCCGATCACCAGGTCCACGTAGCCGCCGACGATCCCGTAGCCGGTGCCGGGCCCGCCCTTCGCGGCGGCCACGACCCACCCGCCGATCACGACGGAACCCACGCCGCCCGCCAGGGCCACGACGGCTCCCCGGCCGCGGCGCAGGGCCAGCACGCCCGCGACCACCCCCGCCACTCCGAACACCACGGCGATCAAGGACCAGAGCCGTCCCGGGGTCAGGTCGTAGGAACCGGCGGCGGCGAGGACGTTCATGAGGTGCTCCTTCTGTTCCGGATCGGACGCCGGAAGCATGGCCGCCCGGCCCCGGGCCCGTCGTCGTGCGCGAGCAGGCACTTCGCGCTGCCGCGGGCGTCGCAGGAAACGAAGGACTACCGCGGGCGCAGTAGCCGGGAAATGCGCTTCACGCACGACTTCGCCGGGCGGGCACCCGGTTAGGGTTCGGGGATGAGCCGTGCGCAGGTCGTCGACGGGGTGATCGCCGCCGGGGTCGCGGCGGCCCTGGTGGTCGCCGGGCGGTCGGCGACGCACGCGGCCACGGACCTCGACGTTCTGGGGTACGCGGCGCTGGCCGCCGGTGGGCTGGCGCTGGCCGCGCGCCGCCGGGCGCCGGTCGCCGTGCTGGCTGCGACCGCGCTCTGTGCGCTCGCCTACCAGGCCGCCGGGTTCGAAGTGCCCGTCGTCGCCTACCTCTTCGCCGTGTACGCCGCCGTCCGGGCGGGGCACCGGATCGCCGCGGTCGTCGCTTCGGTGCTCATGCTGGCCGCGGTTCCGCTGGCGCTCCTGGTTTCCGGTGTGCCCGACACCGGCGCGGCGTTCACGCAGTCGCGCGACGTCCTCCAGCTGGCGTGGCTGATCGCCGCGGGGGCGGCGGGGGAGGCGTTGCGCCAGGCCGAGCGCCGGGCCGACGAAGCCGAACGCACCCGCGAGGAGACCGCGCGGCGGCGTGCGGACGAGGAACGGCTGCACATCGCCCGTGAGCTGCACGATTCGCTGACCCACCAGATCTCCGTCATCAAGGTGCAGGCCGAAGTCGCCGTCCACCTGGCCCGCAAGCGCGGTGACGACGTGCCCGAGGCGCTGCTGGCCATCCGCGACGCCGGCCGCGAGGCGACCCGGGAGCTGCGCGCGACCCTGGAGGCGTTGCGCGACGACGACAAGGACCCGCCGCGCGGGCTCGACGACGTCCCCGACCTCGTGCGCCAGGCCCGGACCGGCGGCCTCGACGCGCAGCTGACCGTCGAGGGCACGCGCGACGCCGTGCCGGTTGCGGTCGGCCGGACCGCCTACCGGATCGTCCAGGAGTCGCTGACCAACGTCGCCCGGCACGCCGCCGCGGACACCGCGTCGGTCCGGATCGACCACCGGCCCGGCGCGCTGCTCATCCGCGTCGACGACGACGGAAAGGCCACAGTGGACAGTGCGCCGGGCGTCGGCCTGACCGGGATGCGCGAGCGCGTCACGGCGTTGGGCGGCCGGCTCGAAGCCGGGCCTCGCCGCGGAGGCGGCTTCCGCGTCCAGGCCGAACTCCCGGTGGACCCGGCGTGATCCGCGTCCTGCTGGCCGACGACCAGCCGCTCATCCGCAGCGGGTTCCGCGCGCTGCTCGACGTCGAGGCCGACATCGAGGTCGTCGCCGAAGCCGGTGACGGCGGCGAAGCGGTGCGGCTGGCGCTGGTGCACCGGCCGGACATCGCGCTCGTCGACGTCCAGATGCCGGGCGTCGACGGCATCGAGGCGACCCGGCGGATCGCCTCGATGCCGGCGCTGGCCGGGGTGCACGTCGTCATCCTGACGAACTACGGCCTGGACGAGTACGTCTTCGAGGCGCTGCGCGCGGGCGCGGCCGGGTTCCTCGTCAAGGACATCCAGCCGGAGGACTTCCTGCACGCGGTGCGCGTCGCGGCGCGCGGCGACGCGTTGCTGGCGCCGTCGATCACCCGCAAGCTGATCGACCGGTACGTGACCCAGCCGCTCGTTCCCGCGGCGGGGCTGGCGGAACTGACGAACCGGGAGCGCGAAGCCGTCACGCTCGTGGCACGGGGGTTGTCGAACGAGGAGATCGCCGGACGGATGGTGATCAGCCCGCTCACCGCGAAGACGCACGTCAACCGGGCCATGATGAAGCTGCGTGCGCGGGATCGGGCACAGTTGGTGGTGTTCGCCTACGAGTCGGGGCTGGTGGTGCCGCAGTGAGTGACGTGACCGAGGTCCTGGCCGAGCTGGCCGCGCTCGACGACCCCAGGATCCGCGCGGTGAACGAGAACCACGGCGACGACCACGGCGTGAACCTCGGCAAGCTGCGCGCGGTGGCGAAACGGCTGAAGACGCAGCAGGAGCTGGCGCGCGGGCTGTGGGCGAGCGGGGACAGCGCCGCGCGGCTGCTGGCGACCCTGATCTGCCGCCCGAAGGCGTTCGAACGCGGCGAGCTCGACGCCATGCTGCGCGAGGCTCGCAGCCCCAAGGTGCACGACTGGCTCGTCAACTATGTGGTCAAGAAGAGCCCGCACGCCGAAGAGCTGCGCGTGACCTGGCTGGCCGACCCGGACCCGGTGGTCGCGAGCGCCGGCTGGGCGCTGACCGCCGAACGCGTCGCCAAGCGGCCCGCCGGACTGGACCTCGACGGCCTGCTCGACGTCATCGAAGCCGGGCTCAAGACCGCCCCCGACCGGCTGCAGTGGGCGATGAACGCCTGCCTGGCGCAGATCGGGATCGAGCACGCCGGGCACCGGGCCCGGGCCGTCGCCATCGGGGAGCGTCTCGAAGTGCTCAAGGACTATCCGACGCCGCCGGGCTGCACCTCGCCGTTCGCGCCCGTCTGGATCGCCGAGATGGTGTCGCGTCAGGCGGGACGGCCCGCGCCCGCGTAGTCGTCGCCCTTCGAGTGGTACGTGTGGATCTGGATGGCCTGGCCCTCGGTCGGCGCGTTGATCATCAGGCCGTTGCCCAGGTACAGGCCGACGTGGTGGATGCGCGTCGCCGGGCTGCCGTAGAACACCAGGTCGCCGAGGCGGGGCTCCTGGGTGGCCGGCACCGGGGGGAGCGCGCGGAATTGGCTGTCCGCCGTCCGCGGCAGGGCCACGCCCGCGCTGTCGTACGACGCCTTCGTCAGGCCGGAGCAGTCGAAGCCCGCCGCGCCCGCGTCGGGGCCGTTGCCGCCCCAGACGTACGGGAGGCCGAGCTGGCCCAGCGCGAAGCGGGTGGCGCGGACCCGCGGCGAGTCCGCCGACGCCGGGTCGAGGGACAGCGTGGCGTACAGCTGGGCCATGCCGAGCACGCGCTGGCGGAACAGCTCGGTCCCGTCGCCGGGGTGGTACGCCGCGATCGCCTTCCACCAGCCGGGGCCGGCGCCGAGGTCCGTGCCGCCCGCGCACAGCGCCCGGCCGGCCGCGACCGGCGCGTCGGAGCCGTACTTCTTGGCCTGCGCGCCCGAGAGGCCCAGCAGGTCGCCGCCGCTGCGGCCGTGGTTCGACGCCGCCGCGCCGACGCCGGCCAGGGTGACCCACGAGAGGTGGCACGACGGGTCTTCGCCGCGGAGCGTGAGTTCGCCGTTCGCGTAGCCGACCAGCGCGTCGGCGGGGATGTCGAGGGGGCCGGCCAGCTGGTCCGCCCACTGCCGCAGCGGGCTCTTGCCGCCCTGGCCGGACGCGCCCTGGCCCGGCTCCTGCGCCTTGACCGGTGCGCTGACTTCGAGGACCGACGGGCCCGACGCCGTGTCGCGCACGACCGGCGGGGGCGCCGGGGCGGCGACGGGTTCCGGCGAGCGGTCGGCCAGCAGCCAGCCCGCCGTGGCGAGCCCGGCGACGAGCGGCAGCGCCACCAGGCCGCGCAGCGCCGCGCCGCGGGCCCACGAAGTCTGCTTCGTCGTCACGGGTTCCAACTTAGAAGAGCGCACCTCTTAGTGAACGACCGAGTAGCTTGCACGTTAGGGGACTCCCATATTGTGGGCACATGCCTGAGATCGACGCCGGGCGGCTGACCGCGGCGCTCCAAGATCGCTACGCGATGATCGACGTCGTCGAGCGCACTGGGTCCACCAACGCTGAGCTGCGGAAAGCCCTCGAAGACGGCGCCGAGGACCGGACCGTCCTGCTCGCCGAGGAGCAGACCGCGGGAGTGGGCAGGCGGGCGCGTTCGTGGAGCTCGCCGAAGGGAGCCGGGCTGTACCTGAGCGTCGCGCTCCGGCCGGGTGTCCCCTTCGCGGTGCTCGGCTCACTGTCCGTCGTCGCCGGGCTCGCCGTCCGGGCCGCCGCGGCCTCCGTCGGGGTGGACGCCGTGCTCAAGTGGCCCAACGACGTCCTCGTCGACGGCGCCAAGTGCGCCGGCATCCTCGCCGAGGCCGTCGCCGGGGACGCCCCGTCGATCGTGCTCGGCATCGGCCTCAACGTCCTGCCCCTCGGCGACGTCCAGCCAGGCCCGGGCGGCCTGCCCGCGACGTCGCTGGCCGAGCAGGGTGCCACGAACACCGACCGCACCGACGTCGCGATCGCGTTGCTCACCGGGTTCGCCGACCTGGAGCGGCGCTGGCGGCTGGCCGGCGGCGACCTCACCGAGGCCGGGCTGCTCGGCGACTACCGCGCCCACTGCGCGACCCTCGGCCAGGACGTCGAGGTGCAGCTGCCGGACGGCTCGGCGCTGACCGGCCGCGCGGCCGACATCGACGCCGCCGGCCAGCTGCAGGTCGACGTGGCGGGCGGGCAGCGGCACACCGTCTTCGCGGGTGACGTGGTCCACGTCCGTCCGGCCTGATTTGTCGGGGCGTCCGCGCCCACCACCCGCTCGCTCGCCGGTACGGTGAGACGACACCGCCGCACCGACCTTGGGAGCGTCCGCCGTGGCCTATCCGGACGATTTGCTCAGCGAGCAAGAGCACGTCGTGGTGCACAGTCACCCGCACTTCAAGATGCTGATCTTCCCGACGCTCGCGCTGCTGGTCACCCTGGGTGCGGGCACCTGGCTGGCGATCCTGGCGAAGGACGCGTCCTCGCCGTGGAACTCGGTCGGGCTGATCGCCATCGGGGTCGTCGCGCTCGTGCTGATCGTGTGGCTGTTCCTGGCGCCGCTCGTGCGCTGGCGGACCACCCACTTCATCGTGACGACGGACCGGCTGATCGCCCGCGAGGGCGTCCTCAAGCGCACCGGCATCGACATCCCGATGGGCCGGATCAACAGCGTCCAGTTCGAGCACGGCCTGCTGGACCGGGTCTTCGGCTGCGGCACGCTCATCATCGAGTCGGCGTCGGACGAGCCGCTGCGCTTCGAGGACATCCCGCACGTCGAGAAGGTGCACACGGTCATCTACCGCGAGGTCAACGACAACCCGTACGACGACTACCGGCCGGGCGCCCAGCAGACCACGCCCCTGCCGCCCCAGGGCGGCGGGCACCCGCCACGCGGCGAGAGACGGCGCTGATGGGTACGCGCGCACTGGGCCTGCCCGAGCGGGTCCCCTCGGCGGGTGACCTGCCGGAGCGGGTCACGATCTGGGAGGTCGGCCCGCGCGACGGGCTGCAGAACGAGAAGGCGATCGTCCCGGTCGAGGTCAAGCTCGAGTTCCTCGACCGGCTCGCCGGTGCCGGACTCACCACGCTGGAGGCCACCAGCTTCGTGCACCCGAAGTGGGTGCCGCAGCTGGCCGACGCCGAGCAGCTGCTGGCCCGGCTCGACCGCCGCGAAGGCGTCCGGTACCCGGTGCTGGTGCCGAACGAGAAGGGCCTGAACCGGGCCCTCGAAGCCGGCGTCGAGCACATCGCGATCTTCGCCAGCGCGACGGAGACGTTCGCGCGCAAGAACCTCAACTCGTCGCTGGACGAACAGTTCGCGATGTTCGAGCCGGTCGTCACGCGGGCCCGGGAAGCGGGCCTGGACGTCCGCGGGTACCTCTCGATGTGCTTCGGCGACCCCTGGGAAGGTGTCGTGCCGGCGAAGCAGGTCGCTGCCGCCGGCCGTCGGCTGCTGGACATGGGGTGCTCGCAGCTTTCGCTGGGCGACACCATCGGCGTCGCGACGGCCGGGCAGGTCGAAACGCTCATCGGGTTGTTCGGCGACGTCGGTACTTTGGCCGTGCACTTCCACGACACCTACGGCCAGGCTCTCGCCAACACCCTGGCGGCGCTCCGATGTGGAGTGTCGACTGTGGACTCGTCGGCGGGCGGGCTCGGCGGTTGCCCGTACGCCGAATCGGCCACCGGGAACCTCGCGACCGAGGACCTGGTGTGGATGCTGGAGGGCCTCGGGGTGGCCACCGGCGTCGACTTGGACGCGCTGGTGGCGGCCAGCGCGTGGATGGCGGGACAGCTCGGCCGCCCGAGCCCGTCCCGCGTGGTCGCCGCATTGAGCTGAGGCTTCCGGGGCTCCGCCCCGGGCCGGGGGCTCCGCCACCCGGAGCCCCCGAAAAGAAGGAGACCTAGTCGCGCCCAAGGGGACGGGGTGCGGTATCAAGGGGGACCGGCAGCGCCGCGGCCGCGTCGAACAGCGTGTGCCCGCCGGGCACCGACCGAGCCGGAGGATGGGTGTGACCGAGCCTTCCGAGGCGGGCTCCGAACCGGGCGAGGGCGACCTCGACACCGGGCCGGTGCAGCTGCCCGGGTACGGCCTGGCGGATTCGGGTGCCTTCGAAGAGGCACCCACCCCGCCCTCGGGCAACCCCGCGGCCTGGCCGCACGCGGTGTCGCCGCTGCTGCCGCCGTTCCAGCTGCCCCCGGCCCCGCCGCCTCCGCCGACGCCGGCTCCGCTGCCCCCGCCGCCGGTGGCCGGGCCGCCGCCGGTCGCGGGCCCGCCGCCGAACCCGGGCTCGCCCGCGCCGCTGCCGCCGCTGGGCTCACCGCGCACGGAACGGGAAAGCGTCGTCGCGCTGTTCCTGGTGCACATGTTCCCGATCGGGCACCTCCCGGTGGCGATGGACAAGCCGGCGCGCCAGCTGCCGCTGCCCGACGACCCGGACGGCTTCCCGCCGAACGACCACCCGGACGCCCGGCTGATCTTCGACGACCAGGCCCTGACCAACGTCACCGCGGGCTTCCGACGCTCGCCGACCGCACCGTCGCGGCCGGTGCCGCGGCACCTGAAAGAGGGGTACGTGCCCTACGCGCGGGCGACGCAGGCGGTGTGGATCCGCCGGTTCGTCGTCGGGCACAGCGACCTCGGCCCCGAGTACGCGTGGCCCCCGGGCGAGCAGTACCCCGAGGGCAGCGTGGACTGGCCCGAGCCGGTGATGGTCCCGGTCAACACGGTCCTCGACCGCTTCGGCCCGGCCTACGGGCGGATCCTCTACGAGGACGGCACGCCGTTCGCGGAACGCTCGCTACCACCGGCGTTCCTGGACGCCGAGTACCGCCGGTACGTCGTGGTGCGCAAGGTGCCGATGTGGCGCTCGGAGACCGCGAACTGGTACGGCCAGGTCGGCGGCGGCACCCGGTACCGTGCCCTGCTGGCGGCCGACGAACTGGTGACCCTCGGCTACCTCGCCGAGGCCAAGGGGGAAGAGGACTGATGAACACCCAGTCGATCCAGCGGTGGCTCGGCGTGCTGGGCGTGCCGCCGGAGGTCGTCTCGCTCGGCGCCGAGGTCGACAACGCCTGGTGCCTGATGCAGGGCGAGGACGAGGCGTGGGAGGTGTTCTGGCGCGAGCAGGGCAACCGCTACGACTGGGCGCGGTTCACCAGCGAGCAGGTGGCCTGCCACTACCTGTTCGGGCGGCTCGCGTGGGCGCAGGTCGCCCGCGGCGCGGTCGGCCTGCTCCCCGGCTCCTGACTAACGCTTCAGGATCGCCAGCGCCTCTTCGTGCAGCCGGCCGTTCGTCGAGAGCGCGCTGCCGTTGTCGTAGCGCCCGACGCCGTCCAGGTCGCTGAAGCGGCCGCCCGCCTCCGTCACGATCACCTGCGCGGCCGCGACGTCCCACGGGTTGACGATGCACTCGGCCGCCACGTCCACCGCGCCTTCGGCCACCAGCACGTGGTGCCAGAAGTCGCCGAACGCGCGGGTCTCCCAGCACGCGTCTACCAAGTCCAGGTACTTGTCGCGCGAGTGGTACTCGACCCACGAGTTCAAGTCCGTTGTGGACAGATAAGCGTCCGAAAGGGACGAAACCTGCGAAACCGACAGCTTCCGCGTCCCGGCGGCGTCCGAAGAGAACGCTCCGGCGCCCGCAGCCGCCCACCAGCGGCGGCCCAGCAGGGGTGCGCTGATCAGGCCGACCACCGGGTCGCCGTCGGAAACCAAGGCGATGAGGGTCGCCCAAACGGGTACTCCGCGCAGGAAGTTCTTGGTCCCGTCGATCGGGTCGAGCACCCACGCGCGGCCGGTCGACGCCGAGCCGCCGCGTTCCTCGCCGAGCACCGCGTCGCCGGGGCGTTCCGCGGCCAGCAGGGCCCGGATCGCGTCCTCGACCGCAGTGTCGGCGTCGGTCACCGGGGTGCGGTCGGGCTTGCGCTGCACCGCCAGGTCCAGGGCACGGAACCGCGCCGTCGTGATCGCGTCGGCGGCGTCGGCCAGCCGGGTGGCGAGAGCCAGATCATCTTCGTAGCCAGGCACGGTCACGATGTTTTCACGCCCGCGCGCCGTAGAGTTGGCCAGGTGAGCATGGTCCTACTTGCCGAAGACGATCCGGCCATCGCCGAACCGCTCTCCCGCGCCCTCGAACGCGAGGGATACGAGATCCACGTCGTCACCGACGGCCCTTCGGTGCTCGACGCCACCGCCGCCCAGCGCGTCGACCTGCTCGTGCTGGACCTCGGCCTGCCCGGGATGGACGGCCTGGAGGTCTGCCGCCGGCTGCGCGCGGCCGGCACCGAGCTGCCCGTCCTCATGCTCACCGCCCGCACCGACGAGGTCGACTTCGTCGTCGGCCTGGACGCGGGGGCCGACGACTACGTCGCCAAGCCGTTCCGGCTCGCCGAACTGCTGGCCCGGATCCGCGCGCTGCTGCGCCGCCGGGTGCCCGAGGTCCTGGAGGCCGGCGGGGTGCGGATGGACCTCGGCGCCCGGTTGGTCACCGTGGACAACCACGAGGTCCAGCTGGCCAACAAGGAGTTCGAGCTGCTGCGCGTGCTGATGACCCGCGCCGGGCAGGTCGTCAGCCGCGACGAGATCCTCGCCGAGGTCTGGAACGACCTCGAGTCGAAGACGTCCAAGACGCTCGACATGCACATGTCGTGGCTGCGCCGGAAGCTCGCCATCGCCGCCGACGAGGCCGCCGGCCGCACCAGCAAGAGCCACGACGGCGAGCGGCGGATCGCGACCGTCCGCGGCGTCGGCTTCCGCTTCAACGCCGAATAAGCCGTGCGCCGCCGCATCCTGCTGGCCATCCTGCTGGCCGTCGCGGTCAGCTCGGCGGTCCTCGGCATCCCGCTGGGCATCGTGGCGAGCTGGCAGATCGAGTCCAGCTACCGCGAGACGCTCGCGGAGAACGCCCGCGCGGCGGCGGCGATCCTGGACACCGAAATCGCCAACGGCCAGGAGATCGACCTCGACCAGGTGCGGGCGGCGGTCCCGGCGAACGGGCTGCTCACCGTCCGGGCCAGCGGCCAGAGGGAGAAGCGCTACGGCAGCAGTCCCGGCCCCGACACCGTCACCGAGACGGCCGACCTGGCCCGCGACGGCAAGGTCGAGATCGCCGTCCCGGCCGGCCCGATGCACGAGCGGCAGACGACGGTGACGCTGGTCGTCGTGCTGCTGGTGCTGCTGTCGATCGGCACCGGCGCGGTCGTGGCGATCGCGACGGCCAGACGGCTCGCGAAGCCGCTGCGGCACGTGGCCGAGCGCGCGGCCCGCCTCGGCGGCGGCGACTTCCGGCCCGACCCGAGCCGCTACGGCGTCGGCGAGCTCGACATGGTCGCCGAAGCACTGGACGCGTCCGGCACCGCGCTGGCCCAGCTCGTGCAGCGGGAACGCCAGCTCGTCGGGGACGTCTCGCACCAGCTGCGCAGCCGGCTGACGGCGTTGCAGCTGCGGCTGGAACCGCTGACCGTGCACCCGGACGAGGAGGTGGCCGACGAGTCGAAGGCCGCCCAGGAGCAGGCGGACCGGCTCGCGGAGGCGCTCGACGAGCTGCTCGCGGCCGCCCGCGCGGCGCGTGAGGTCGGCGCGGAACCGGTGGACCTGCCGACGCAGCTGCCGGAAATGGCCCAGGAGTGGCGCGAGCTGCTTCGGTCGGAGGGCCGCAACCTGCGCACGCGCGTGGCCGACGGCCTGATGGCGCGGGCCACCCCTGGCCGGCTCCGTGAAGTCGTCGGGGTGTTGCTGGACAACGCGCTGCGCCACGGCTCGGGCACGGTCACGCTCATCGCCCGTCGCGGCGACGCCGAGGGCACGGTGGTGATCGAGGTGAGCGACACCGGCCCCGGCGTCCCGGACGAGCTGGCGCCGCACATCTTCGAGCGGGGCTTCTCCGGCGGCGGCTCGACGGGGGTGGGCCTGGCGCTGGCGCGGGCCCTGGTCGAGGCGGACGGCGGCCGCCTGGAACTGTCGAACCGGCGTCCGGCGGTGTTCAGCCTGTTCCTGAAGGTGCCGCGGCCGAGCGACGTCCCCGAGGTGCGCTGGCCGGCCGAGCGCGTCCCGCGGTAGGCGACGCGCCCGGCCGTCCGCTCAGATCAGGCCTTCCCGCAGCGCGTAAGCCACCGCGTGCGAGCGGTTCCGCAGCTGGAACCGGTTGGTGACGTCGTGGAGGATGCTCTTCACCGTGCGCTGCGAGTAGCACAGCTCGTCGGCGATCTCCTGCGTCGAATACCCCGCCGCGACGAGCCGGAGGACCTCGGTCTCGCGGTCGCTCATGCCGCCCAGGCGCAGGCCGCGCGGCTGGAGCACCTGGCGCTGCAGCCGGGAAACCCGGTTCAGCAGCCGGCCGAGCAGGTCGGGCGGCAGCGCGCCCTCCCCGGCGGCCGCGGCCTTGATCAGGCGGACGAGGACGTCCGGGCCCGCGTCGGCGCGGCGGGCGACCGCGCAGACGCCGTGCTCGACCGCGTTGAGGATCTCGTTGTCGTCGACGTCGCCCGCGATCAGCACGATGCGGGTGAAGCCCTGGTGGTGCAGCGCGGACAGCAGCCGGGTCATCGCCTCGTCGAGCCGGTCGGCGACCAGCAGCGCGACCAGGGCCGTGCCGTCGTCCACCACCCGGACGTCGTCGCGGGAGCGCAGCGCCATGCAGACGCCGTTGTGCAGGATCGGATCGGTGGCGCGGACCACCACCGGGGTCCGGTCGGTTTCGAACATCGTTCCCCATTCCCCTCGAACGGTGCAGGCTGCCCAGCCTGCCCGCTCGGGTGTCCCGGGCGCATGGGACCGGCGTCCCGATGTTGCCCGGGCGACTGCCTCTCAGGACCGGCCGAGGCCCGCGTCCCTGGCCCGGACGATCGCCTCGGCGCGGTCGGCCACGTGCAGCTTGGCGAAGACGTTCGAAATGTGGTTCCGCACGGTCTTGGGGCTCAGGCACAGCGTGCTGGCGATGACGCTGTTGCTGTGCCCGGCCGCGATCAGCGCGAGCACTTCGCGTTCGCGCCCGGTCAGCTCCGGGAACACCGGCTCGCTGACCGGCGGCTGGTTGAAGAAGGCGAGCACGCGGTTCGCGATGTCCGGCCCGAAGATGGCCTCGCGCCGGGCGACCGCCTGGACGGCCCGGATGATCTCGTCCGGCTCGGCGTCCTTGAGCAGGTAGCCGCGGGCACCGGCGCGCATCGCCGCGAAGACCGACTCGCTTTCGTCGGCCATCGTCAGCATCAGCACGCCGGTGCCCGGGTTCGCCGCCACGATGTGCCGGGTCGCCTGGATGCCGGACAGGTCGGGCAGGTGCAGGTCCATCACGACGACGTCCGGGCGGAGGGTGGCGGCGGAGGCGACCGCGTCGGCCCCGCCGGCGGCCTCGCCGACGACCTCGATCCCGGGTTCGGCGGCGAGCAGCGTGCCCACGCCGATCCGGAAGAGGGGATGGTCGTCGACGACGAGGACGCGCAGGTCGCCCATCCGCTTCACCTCCCCCTGGTCACTCCTGGTGATGGTACGCGGACGCGTTCTCCCGTGCCCAGGCCGCGAAGGTCAGCGGCGGCCGGCCGAGCAGCCGCTCGACGGTGTCGAAGACGACGTGTTCGTGCGGTGCGGACTCGTGCTTGAGGGCGAAGAGGCCGTCGACGGCCTTCGCGGGCCAGCCGTACGTCCGGATCAGCCGGTCCTTCGCGGCGCTTTCGGTTTCCTCGACGTACTTCAGCGGACGGCCGATCGCCTCGGCCAGGATGGCGACCTGCTGCTCGGCGGTGAGGGCTTCGCCGCCGGTGAGCCCGTAGGTCGCGCCTTCGTGCCCGGACGTCGTCAGGACGAGCGTCGCGACCTCGGCGATGTCGCGGACGTGGACCAGGGCGGACGGCGGGTCGGTTTCGGGCACGTACACGGCGTTTTCTTCGCGGATCGAGCCGATCCAGGCGAAGCGGTTGTCCATGAAGGCACCCGGCCGCAGGATGGTCCAGGCCGGCCCGGCTTCGCGGACGGCCTGCTCGGCTTCGGCGTGGGCGCGGGAAATCGCGTCCTTCTGTCCGAAGTGGACACCCGTGGTGGACAGCTTGACGAGGTGGGTGACGCCGGCCTGGGCGGCGGCCCGCGCGACCGCCGCTTCCCGGTCGGCGCTGTGCCCCTGGGTCAGCACGAACACGCGGTCCGCGCCGGCCAGCAGGGCGGGCAGGTCCGACGTGTCGAGGTCGCCGCGGACCACTTCGGCACGCGGGTCGATCCGGGCCTTCGCCGGGTCGCGGGTCAGCGCGCGGACGTCGGCACCGGTGCCGAGCAGGGCGGGGACGAGGTGGCGGCCGACCTTGCCGGTGGCGCCGAGGACGAAGATCATCGTGGGTTCTCCTTATCGGGAAAGGGGGACGTGGGGGAGCGTGAACGCCGTGACGAGGCCGAGCGCGAGCACGGGCAGCAGCGCGAGGAACACGCCGTGGGGGCCGGCGTGGTAGGCGAAGCCCAGCGCGACCGGGCCGAGGGCCGAGCCGAGCGCGCGGGCGAGGTTGACGCCGGCGGCGACCGCACCGCGGTCCGCGGCGGGGGCGGTGTTCTGCGTGGCCATGGCGAGCACCTGCAGGTTCAGCCCGGCCGCGCAGCCGAAGACGACCAGGCAGGCGAGGACCCGCGGCAGCCCGTCCAGGGTCAGCAGGCCGAGCACCGCCAGCAGGCCGAGCGCCATGCTCAGCCGCGGTGCCCAGCGGTAGGCGCCGGTGCGGGCGATGACCTTGCTGGCGACGACGGAGGCGACGGACACGGCGAGCGTCATCGGCAGCAGTCGCAGCCCTCCTTCCGCCGGACCGGCGTCGGCCTGCAGGTAGACCGCGATGTAGTTGACCGAGCCGAGGAACGCGAACCCGGCGAGCACGCTGAGCAGCACGGACACGGTGAACGTCCGGTCGCGGAACAGCCGCAGCGGCAGCACGGGCGCCTCGGCCCGCCGTTCGACGACCACGAACACCACGGCCGCGACCGCGCCGAGGCCGATCGACCACGGCGTGAGGAGGGTGAACCCGGTGATCGCCGTGCCGAGCAGGAGTACGCCGGCGAAGTCGAACGGCGCTTCCCGGCGCCGGGTCGACAGGTCGAGCGTCTTCAGGCAGGCCAGGGCGACGAGCCCGAGCGGCAGGTTGACCAGGAAGATCGACCGCCACCCGGCGACACCGGTGAGCAGGCCGCCGACCACCGGCCCGGCGAGCGAAGCGACGGCGAAGCAGATCGAGAACCAGCCGAAGTACTTCGCGCCTTCGCGGGGCGAGAACATCTCGCCGAGCGAAGCGCCGACGGAGACGAAGAGGCCACCGGAACCGGCGCCCTGCAGCACGCGCCCGGCGATCAGGAACGCGGCCGACGACGCCACGCCGCAGGCGAGCGAGCCCAGCAGGAACAGGGCGAGTGCGCCCAGGAGCACACGTTTGCGGCCGAAGACGTCACCGAGCTTGCCGTAGAGGGGCGCGGTGGCGCTCCCGGCGAGCAGGTAGGCGGTGGTGACCCAGGCGTAGGCGCCGGTGCCGCCGAACTCGGCGGCGATCCGGGGCAGCGCGGTGGCGACGACCTGGGCGTCGAGCATCGCGAGGAAAACGGACAGGAACAGGCCCGTGAGGGCGGATTTCAGGGCGCGCGAAGGCGCGATCGTGCTCAAGAGAAGACCTTGTTTCGTCAGAAGGGACGAGAGATGCGGACGCGTCGGAAACGCGCCCCGTCGAGTCGGGAAAAGGCTCCATCGTCATCCGCGGACGGATGCGACCTCTTCGCGCTCGGAAACCACCTCGAATCGTCCCGCTCGCCCGGCCGAACCCGGACGGCGTCCACTACGCAGGAACTCTGGCGAAGATGACTCTAGACAAGTACATGTCTGAAGACAAGTACTTTTTCAGGGCAGGCGGCTGACCTGGTCGCTGTCCCGGCGCCGCTCGCCCAGCTCGTCCGGGAACACCCACTTCTTGAAGCCCCAGAAGCGGAAGAACATCGCCAGCAGCATGCCGATGATCGACCCGCTCGCGAAGTCCGCGACCTCCTGGACCAGGAACGTCACGTGCGGGACCTCGAGGTCGAGCACGTACCGCGAGATGACCAACGGAACCAGGTTGACGCCCACCGCGATGCCGCTGATGACGAAGAACAGGGCGGCTTCGTGGTGCCGCTCGCGCCCGCCGCGGGTCCGGAAGGACCACTCGCGGTTGAGGATGTAGGACACGATGGTCGCGACGATGATCGCGATCGCCTTCGCCGTGGTCGGCTTCGGCTCCAGCACCGTCAGCTTCAACGCGTACCAGACGCCGTTGTCGACCACGAACGTCGTGCCGCCCACGATCGCGAACTTCAGCAGCTCCCGGTGCTTGATCAGCACCGAACGCAGTGGTTCCGGCGTGCGCTTGAGCACGGTTTCCACAACGGTCACACCACGCAGTCTAGGAGAACACCGCGTTTACCTGTGGTTCAGGCGGCACTGCTGCCGTGAATGTCCGGATATCGGGCGTCCGCGTCAGCCGGTCAGCCAGCCGAACGCCTTCTCGGGGGTGACGGTCGGCGGCTTGGCCCCGGGTTTCCCGCCGGACCTCGGCGGGGCGCCGGTCGTGGTCGTGGTCGTGGACGCCGGCGGCTCGCTCGTCGGCTCGTCCGGCGTCGTCGCCGGTGGCTTCGACGTCGGCTTGGTCGGGGTCGGCTTGGGCTTGGACGGCGTCGGCTTCGGGACCGACGTCGTCGTCGGTGTGGGCACCGGGTCCTTGCCGCACCAGTGGCGCCAGCAGCCGAAGTCCACGGTCACCCGCGGCGCTGTCGCCCGGCCGAGCCGGGCCTCGACCGTCGCCCGCCCGTCGTTCGGACGGCTCTTCAGCTGGACCCACAGGTTGACGTGCTGGCCGGGGGCCAGCGCGCTCTTCGTCGTGCAGGTCGCGCTCGTGCCCGTCGACGTGCAGGGGAAGTCGCGCAGGCTCCACCACTGCTTGAGCGGGGCGTCGAAGGTGACCGTGACCGGCTTGGCCGTCTGGCCGGTGTTGTGGACCGTCGCGTAGATCCGCGGGTGGGGGAACCACGGGAACATCGAGATCGGATCGGTGTGCGCTTCCAGGACCACGGCGTCCGGCGGGACCTTCACGGTGACCTTGACGCTCACCGCGACGGAGATCTGCACGCCGGCCGTGACCGAGCCGGTCACCGTGCCGCCTTCGGCGCCTTCGTCGGCCTGCAGGCGGAAGTTCAGCGTTGCGCTCTGACCGGGCTGCAGGCCGGCGCCGGTCTTGCAGGTGACCGTGCCCTCGCCGCCGGGGCAGTTCACCGAAACCGGGCCGGGGGCCTGCGCGCGGGCGGCCGGGGCGCCGCCACCGCCGGTCTCGACCGCGCGCACCCCGCGCGGGAGCTTCAGCGCGACCGCCACCGGCTCGGACACGCTGCCGCCGTCGTTGCGCACGGTGATCGGGAGGTTCGTCGCGGTGGCCCGCAACCGGGTCGTGGGCGGCCGCGGGCCGCGGGAATCCGCGCACGCGGCCCTGCCGGTGCGGCCGATGGGCCAGACGCCGACCCGGTACCACGTGAGCCTGTCCGTGGCCGACCGCGCCGGGGTGCTCGCCCAGGTGGCGCAGGCGTTCGCCGACCACGGCGTGAGCATCGCGGCGGTGCGGCAGAGCGACGTCGGCGACCGCGCGAGCCTGGTCGTGGTGACGCACCAGGCCCCCGACGCCGCGTTGCAGTCCACTGTGGACGAGATCGGGCGGCTCGACGTCGTCCACGAAGTTGTCAGCGTGATGCGCGTGGAAGGCGAAGACCAGTGATCAGGCACCCCTGGCCCGGGCTCATCGAGGCGTACCGGGACCGCGTCCCGGTCCCGGACGGCGCGCGGGTCGTCACGCTCGGGGAGGGCAACACGCCGCTGCTGCCCGCCCACCACCTGTCCGAGCTGACCGGCTGCGAGGTGTACCTCAAGGTCGAGGGCACGAACCCGACCGGCTCGTTCAAGGACCGCGGGATGACCGTGGCCATCACGCACGCGCTCGCCAGCGGCCTCAAGGCGGTGATCTGCGCGTCGACCGGCAACACGTCCGCCTCGGCCGCCGCCTACGCCGCCCGCGCCGGGCTCACCTGCGCGGTGCTGGTGCCCCAGGGCAAGATCGCGATGGGCAAGCTCGCTCAGGCCGTGCTGCACGGCGCCCGGATCCTGCAGGTCGACGGCAACTTCGACGACTGCCTCGAACTGGCCCGCAAGACCGCGGCCGACTACCCGGTCACGCTGGTCAACTCGGTCAACCCGGTGCGCATCGCCGGCCAGAAGACCGCCGCGTTCGAGATCTGCGACGTGCTCGGCACCGCGCCGGACATCCACTGCCTGCCGGTCGGCAACGCCGGCAACATCACCGCCTACTGGGCGGGGTACGCCGAGTACGCGGCCGACGGTGTGGTGAAGAACACGCCGCGGATGTTCGGCTTCCAGGCGGCCGGAGCGGCACCGCTGGTGCACGGCGAGCCGGTGCGCGACCCGGACACGATCGCGACCGCGATCCGGATCGGCAGCCCGGCGTCCTGGACCGCCGCGGTGAAGGCGAAGGACGAGTCCGACGGGCTCTTCGAAGCCGTCACCGACGAGAAGATCCTCGAGGCCTACCGGCTGCTGGCCGGCCGCGAAGGCGTCTTCGTCGAACCGGCGTCGGCCACCAGCGTGGCGGGCCTGCTGGCCACGGCCGCCGACGGCCGCCTGCCGCGCGGTTCGCGGGTCGTCTGCACGGTCACCGGGCACGGCCTGAAGGACCCCCAGACGGCGCTGCCGGTCACGGGCCTCGTGGTAGGTGGTGACGCTGTCGCTCGCGTGGAACAG